>NZ_RZRP01000068.1:0-9936 GCF_003997795.1 Mesorhizobium sp. M7A.F.Ca.US.005.03.2.1
CCGCAATGGCGTTGAGCTCGAAGCTTTCGCCCGTCGCCGGATGCGAGGCCATCAGCTCGGACGAGATGATCAGGCCGACGATCGCCGCGCAGAAACCGGAGAACATATAGACGAACATCTTGACCATGTTGACCCGGACGCCCGAAATCCGCGACGCCCGTTCATTGCCGCCGACGGCGAAGATATGGCGACCGAGTGGCGTGTACTTGGCGAGATAGGCGGCTCCCAGTGCAACGACGATGAGGATCCAGATCGCCACCGGCAGGCCAAGCAGCCGACCGGCCCCGAGGAAGCCGAAGCCGGTGGTGCCAAGCTCCGGCTTGCCGACGAGGTTGGGAAAGGTGCGGCCATCCGACGACAGCAGCGCCAGGCCGCGCGCGACATAGAGCACGCCGAGCGTGGCGATGAACGGCGCGACGTTTAGCCTGGTGATCAGCAAGCCGTTGACGGCGCCGATCAATATGCCGACGGCAAGCGTGATCAGCGCGATCTCAAAGACGTTGAAATAGATGGTGTAGCCGATCTGCAGGTCGATGCCGTTGAGCACGAGATACCCGGCCACCATACCGCACAGGCCGACGATCGAACCGACCGAAAGGTCGATGCCGCCGGTGATGATGACGAAGGTCATGCCCATCGCCAGGAACGCATTCAGCGCCACGTGCTTCGACATCAGGATCAGATTGGCGGTCGACAGGAAATTCGGCGCCGCGATCGAGAAGAAGATCAGCACGGCGATCAGCGCAATGAAGGTCCTGAGCTTCATAACTGTCAGCAGCACCGAGCCGCTGGAAGCGGAGGGAGCGGCCGCTTTGGCTGGGATGTCAGTCATGGGCGGTGCTCTCCGTATGTGGGGCTGGTCCGTGGCCAAGCGCCGATGCGGAGACAAGGGCTGCCTCCGTCGCCTCGGAGCGATCGAACATGCCCGTCAGTTTTCCGTTGCTCATCACCGCAATGCGGTCTGACAGCGCCATCACCTCATCGAGATCCGAGGTGGCGAAGAGAATGCCCAATCCATCGCGCGACAGTTTGCGCATCGTGCGGAAGACGTCGGCCTTGGCGCCGACATCGATGCCTCGGCTGGGCTCGTCCATCAACAGCACCTTGGGTTCGGTGAGCAGCGCCTTGCCGATCACCACCTTCTGCTGGTTGCCGCCCGACAGCGACGACACCTCTTGCGCCGGGTCGGCGACCCTGATCGCCAACTCCCGCACCACCTGCGTCACCGCCTGCCTTTCGTCGGCACCACGGATGTGGAACAGGCGGGCAAAGCGCGACAGGCTGGCCAGCGTCAAATTGCTGGCGACCGAAAGGATCGAGACAAGCCCTTCGCGCTGGCGATCCTCGGGGATCAGCGCCAGCCCGCGCCGGATGCGCCGCGTCGTATCGCGCTCCTTGACCTTTCTACCGCCAATGAAGATGTCGCCGGTCGAATGGCCGTGGCGGCCCATGATACAGTCGAACAGTTCGCTGCGCCCGGCGCCCATCAAGCCGTATATGCCGAGGATCTCGCCGGCACGCAGCGACAACGAGACATGGTCGACGGCAAGTCCGCCGGTGGCACGAGGCAGGCAGATCTCCTCGGCACGAAAAATCTCTTCGCCCGGAAGATGGCCGTCGGCCTTGGCGAAGTCCTTGGCGTCGGAGCCGATCATCTGGCGAACGATCCACTGCGTGTCGACGTTCTTCATCTCTTCCTGGCCGGTGATGCGGCCGTCACGCAGCACGGTGATGTAGTCGCCGATGCGGATCAGCTCTTCGAGCCGGTGCGAAATGTAGACGATGGCCACGCCGCGCGCCTTGAGGTCGGCGATCACCTTGAACAGGATCTCGACTTCCGCAGCACTCAGCGCCGAGGTCGGTTCGTCCATGATCAGGATGCGCGCGTCGAGCGAAACCGCCTTGGCGATCTCGACCAGTTGCTGCTGGCCGATACGCAGATCCTCGACCAGCATGTCGGGCCGGATGCCGGCCTGCAGGCGTTCCAGAAATTCCGCAGCGCGGTTTTCCTGTTGCGCGTGGTCGATTTTGCCGAAGCGGTTGGTGATTTCCCGGGTGGCGAAAATATTCTCGGCGACGCTCATATTGCCGAACAGGTTCAGCTCCTGGAACACCATGCCGATGCCACGGTTCACCGCGTCACCGGATGACGAGAAGGAAACCTCTTCGCCTTCCAGCAGGATGCGGCCGGCGGTCGGCCGTTCGACACCGGCGATGATCTTCATCAGCGTCGACTTGCCGGCGCCGTTTTCGCCGACCAGCACGTTGACCGCGCCCTTGCGCACCTCGAAATTGGCGCGCTTGACCGCAACGGTGCCGGAATAGACCTTGGAGACGTCCTCGAGCTTCAGAATGATTTCGCGCTCCGCGATCGCGCTCATGGCTTCGGCCCGATCTCTGCCTCCGCCGGCGTCACCAGCGGCAGGTCCTGGCCGCTCCCCAGCGTATAGGCGCCGAGCACCTTGGCACTGCGGCCTTCCAGCGCCTCGCGCGGCAGCTCGGAAAGCACCGTCTTGTCGGCATAAGCGTTGAAAGCCTTGCCGAACTGGGCGAAGTCGATCTGGTTGGTGAAGTCGTTGAACTGGATGAAGTCCAGGCTGTCGCGCAGCGCGGTACCGCGCACCGCCGGTCCGATCTGCACCCGTGCATCGGCTTTGCCGTCGCCGTCGACATCGACGTCGACCGTTGCCGCACGCGACTGTGTGTTGGCCGCGATAATCTTGCCTTCCAGCCGAACCGCGAAAGTCCAAGGCGAATTCGCCTGCTTGTTCGCATTGCCGTATTTGGCGCCGGCAGCCGCTGGGTCGGTTGTCGCCAGGGTGTGAACCTGCGCAAACGCTCCGGCTTTCTGCTGGAGATAGGGCACGACCTTTGCCGCCCATATCTCTTCGACCATCTGGTCTGGATTGAAGGTGGCAGCGTTGTTGCCGTCGTCCGATTTCGTCGGCAGGATCTTGCAGCCGGTCAGGCTGATGCCGACCATCACGGTAAGGATCGGCCAGTTCGGCTTGGTGTTCAGCATGGCGGCCTGTCGTTCAGCATCGTGGGCGGCCCACGGAAAATGGCGGCGAGGGGCGATCCTGGGTTCGCCCCTCGCTATTCAAATCACGCTGGCTCAGTTCGTCAGCGCGAAGGTCTCCAGCTTGGCGGCATTGTCGCCATTGACCAGAACGCAGTCCATCAATTGCTTTTCCTTGGCCGGCGACTTCTTGTTCTTGATGAAGTCGTTGGCCTGCTCGACCGCCATCTGCGCCTGCGCGAAGGCGGGCTGCAGCACCGTTGCCTTGATGCCGCCCGAGGTGATGGAGTCGCGAACATCGTTCGATCCGTCGAAGCCGACGACGATGACATCCTTGCGGTTCGCCGCGGCAAGTGCCGCATAGGCGCCCATCGCCATCGTATCGTTGCCGGAGATCACGCCCTTGATGTTGGGGTTGGCCTGCAGGATCGATTCCATCTTGGAATAGGCTTCCGTCTGGCTCCAGTTGGCCGACTGCTGGGCGACCATCTTCAGGTCCGGATAGTCGTCGATGACGTCGTGATAGCCCTTGGAACGAATGCCGGCATTGGTGTCGGATTCCTTGCCGACCAGCTCGACGAAATTGCCCTTCTCACCCATCAGCTTGACGAATTCCTGCGCGCCGAGCTGGGCGCCCTGGTAGTTGTTGGAGACGATCTGCGCGACGGCAACGCCGGTGGCGTTGATCTCGCGGTCGATCAGGAAGGACGGAATGCCTGCGTCCTTGGCTTTCTGTACCGCGGCGACGGTGGCGTCGGCGCCGGCATTGTCGAGGATGATCGCCTTGGCGCCGCGGCCGATCGCGGTGTCGATCAGCTCGGACTGCTTGTTGGCGTCGTCGTCATGGACCAGCACCAGCGCCTCGTAGCCGAGTTCCTTGGCCTTGGCTTCGGCGCCGACGGCTTCCGCCTTGAAGAACGGATTGTCGTGCGAGGGCGTGATGATGGCGATGAGATCCGCCGCGTAGGCGGGCACGGTCGTGCCAAGCGCCAGCATGCCGGCGAAAGCCGCAAGCGTCATTCTTCGTGTAAGTTTCATGAAGTCCTCCCGTTTGAAAAATTGCCTTGGTTACCCAAAGCATCTGTCGGCATCCGAATTCGTCAGGCGGCGCGGGCGGCGGATCGCTTTTGGGCTAAAGAGCCGTTTGCCGGCTTCCCCTCCACGGATCGTTGCTCCCCAGCCATCCTCCACTCGCCCAGGCATCGTACTCCTGCGAAAACCCTGTCAATCCGAGCCATGAACAGCTAAGCCAACTGGTATGATGAGTCAACCACGAATTCAGGTGATATGTACCTGATGAGCTACGATGCCGAGCGTCGGCAGCGGTACGGCGACGCGTCACGGCGCTGCGGCAGCGCCTCTCCTCTTCAGGTGATACGCTGAATGCTGGCGGCGATCTCTTCCGGCTCGAACACGCGCTTCCAGTCGTCCCGCATCAGCACCGGCTTGCCGAACTCGATCGCCTTGTTGCAGGCATCCGAGAAAACGCCCTTGGTCTCGCCGAAAATGACGGCGCCCAGCACGTTCATATGGCCGAGCAGGAAGTCGAGCGCCGCCTGCTGGTCGACGCCGCGTGCCACGACCTCGTCGACGGCTTCCTTCATGACCACCAGCAACGAGGCGCACACCGTCTCCGAAAGCCCGGGTTCCAGCAGCGCCATCTGTTCGACGCTGACGCGGTGCGAACGCATGACCGGCGCCCAGATGATCTTCGCGATCGCCTCGCCCTTGGCGTAATCCTCTTCCGGCCCCTGCATCAAGGCGCTGACCATATGCTGCTTGGCCTTGACGCCGCCGAAATAGTCCTTCTTTGCCGCCATATCTGTTTCGTCGTTGAAGATCGGCGGATGGCAGGGGTGGGTGACGAAATAGGTGAGGTCCGGTCGATTCGGCAGGTGGCCGGCGAAGGGTGCCGCCGCGTCGAGCACCACCACCATGGTGCCCGGCGCCAGCTTGCTCTCGATGCTGGTCGCCACCTTGCCGATATGCGTGTCGGGAACGGCCAGGATCACCACATCGGCGCCCTTGAGCGCTTCGTCGGCGCTGACAGTATCGAAACCCAGCCCGGTCTTCAGCCGTTCGCGGCCGGCATCGCTGACCTCGACATGGCGTATTGTGTAGGGCGACCCGCGAAAATTGGTCGACAGGCGGTAGCCCATTTTCCCACCGGCACCGAACAGCGCAATCGTTGTCATTTGGTCACTACTCCTGATCTCAGCGGACGGTATCGCCCGTCGTCAACTGATCAACTGGTATAATCACGCTACCAGATTTTGGCAATCCGATAATGACAATGAGGATGCGGGTCATGTGCTTCGCCGCGTCATCGGCTGCCGCCCTCAAGCACGAGAACCATGGATGACGCGCTCGGGATATGACCTCTAGATCACCAGAAGAAGCCCGCGCTTGCCCGCTGAGTGCGCATGAGCGCTGCTCTGCCATCCCCAGAAATAGGAGGCATGTGATAAGCGGTCGGAGGTCGGGCCGGGCGCTACTTCAAAAGATCGACCAGCATGTCGAAAGCCGCATCGATATCGCCGCGAACTGCCGCCTGAACTGCCTGCTCGTTTCGGTCGCGCAGGGCCGCAAACATCTGTTGATGGTATGTGTTCGCGGTCGAGTAGGATCCATGCAGCATATTGAAATAGGGGCTGATCTGCAGCCACAGATCCTTGATGATCTTGAGCAGGGTTTCGGATCCCGCTGCTCGGTAGATTGCGAAGTGGAAGGTATAATTCGCCCTGAGATAGGCCTTTACGTCGTCCGCGCCATTCGCTCGTTCCAGTGAGTCCAGATCGCGCGCGAAAATCGCAAGGTCCGCCTCGCTGCGGTTCTGTGAGGCCCAGCCGGCGGCGATGGCCTCTATCTCAAAACGTACATTGCGCAAATCGGTGAGCCGCTCGCGGCTGAGCGCCGGAATACCAATGGAGCGCCCGGATACTACCGTCAGCGCGTTGGCTGCCGTCAGGCGCCGCAGCGCTTCCCTGACCGGCATCGGACTGACGCCAAAGGCGTCGGCGAGGCTCTGAACCGTGACCATCTCGCCCGGCACGATGCTGCCGTCGAGGATCAACTCGGTGACCTGATTGTAGACCCGGTCCTGCAGAGTTTCCTTGGACAGTGGAATGATCTCGACACCAGGCTTCCTGAACGCCGATCCAGCCATCTCCTGTCAACCTTCCCGCCTGAGGGCGACACCTGCTTGTGTGGTCGTGTCGGAATGCAAGGTTCGTGGTGCCACGTCAAGCGGCTGACACGGCCGGTTTTGATATAAACGATTTCATCATTGATATTTGATCAAATCATGATACGGTCGCTGGCATCGAATGACAAGGGTTTACGTTTTGTGCCCTTGGGAGGCATTCGGTCGTTCTGTTTGGGAGGAGTTCCACATGGGTATCGGATCGAAAGTCCGGCGGCTCGCGCTGCTGGCCGGCATGGCTGCGTGCGCCTTCGGCCTGTCCGCCGCGCAGGCCGCCGAGAAGCACAAGATCTTTCTCAGCATGAGCTACATCGGCAATGATTGGCAGGCGGAGGCGGCCAACATGGTCAAGGCCATGGCCGCTCATAAGAGCCTGGCCGACAAGGTCGACCTGCAGGTCCAGGTCGCTGGCCCCAACGCGCAACGCCAGATTCAGCAGATCAACGCAATGGTGCAAAGCGGCGCCGAAGCCATCGTCGTGTATCCGATCTCGCCGACCGCGCTCAACCAGGTCGTCAAGAATGCCTGCGACAAGGGCGTGAAGGTCTTTGCGTACGACGCCGAGATCACCGAGCCTTGCGCCTACAACGTCCACATAGACCAGCTGGAAGCGGGCAGGGTGACCGCCGAATGGCTGGTCAAGAAGCTCAACGGCAAGGGCAACATCATCGCCATCACGGGCGTCCCGGGAACATCCGTTGACGATCAGCGGACAAAGGCCGCCAAGGAAGTCTTCGCCAAGTATCCTGATATCAAGATCGTCGGCGAGGCTGTCGGCATGTGGAGCCAGGCGGTCGCCCGCACCGAACTTTCGAAAATCCTGGCCACCCGCAATTGGGACGACATCAACGGACTGTGGATGCAGGTCGGCTGCTTCACCGCCAACTCGATGCAGCTCGAGGCTGGCAAGAAGACCAGCGAACTCCTGCCTTGCGCCGGCGAAGGTTCCAATGGCGGCCGCATCCAGATGCTGCCGGAGGGCACCGAAGTCGAAGGTGCCGCTCCTCCTTATGCACCGGCGGGCGCACAACGCATTTCCTATGCCTCGCCGCCTTATTCGGGTGCGCTGGCGCTGAAGCTTGCCGTCGAGGCGATCGAAGGCAAGGACGTGCCCAAGACCACCATCCTGCCGCTGCCGGTCGTTACCAATGAGACGATCAAGCTGTGCGACGAAGGCACATGGGCGGAGATGAAGGCCGGCTGCAACGCCTTCAAGCCGTCGCTGGTCTCCAATCCGGGCTGGTTTGCCTCGATCTTCTCGGACCAGACACCCGAGGTCGGCCTTAATGCTGCCCTCGTCGGACAACCGGAGAACTAAGCCTCCCAAGGCCCGTGTGACGATGCACGGACAACTGTCCGTGCGTCGTCAATCCATGCCAAGCCGGCGATCGAGGACAATGACAGAACACTCCGAGCTCCCCGCCATCGAGATCGACGGCATCAGCAAGGCGTTCGGCCCGACCGTCGCGCTGGACGGCGTGTCGTTTGCGATCGCGCCCGGCAGTGTCCATGCCCTGCTCGGTGAAAACGGAGCCGGCAAGTCGACACTGGTGAAGCTGCTGTCCGGGCTGGTCCGGCCGAGCCAAGGCCATGTCCGTGTCTTCGGCAAGGAGATCGCTTACGGCGCACCGCGCGCAGCACATGCGCTCGGCATGCAGACAGCATTCCAGGAGATGACCCTGGTGCGCGATCTCTCCGTGCTCGACAACATGCTGCTGCCTTACGCCCCCGTCGGCATCTCCGGCCTGATCCGCCGCGGTGCCGCCCGCAAGGCCGTCCGCCGCCATATCGAAGATCTCGGTTTTTCCGTCGATCTCGATGCCGAGGTGAGCGAGCTCGAGCTTTCGGTGCGCCAGAAGATCGAGATCGCGCGCGCCGTCTACCGCAAGCCGCGCATCCTTTTGCTCGACGAACCGACCTCGACGCTCGCCGGACGCGACGTCGACTGGCTGGGCGACATCATCGCCAGGCTGAAGGCGGCAGGCACCACTATCGTCTTCATCACCCACCGCATGCGCGAGGTCCGCGCTTTGTGCGACACGCTGACGATCCTGAGAAACGGCCGCCACATCGTCACCGCGCCGGTCGCCGATGTCTCGGATGCCGACGTCATCGAAAAGATCATCGGCCGCAGCATCGAGCAGACCTTTCCGCCCAAGCCGGACAGCGCCCAGGCCTTCGGTCCGCCGGTTCTGGGCGTGCGCGACCTCAAGGTCGGGCGCAAGCTCGACGGCGCCGGCTTCGATCTGCGCAAGGGCGAAATCCTCGGCGTCGCCGGGTTGCAAGGCATGGGCCAGCAGGACCTGTTCCTGGCCTGCTTTGGCATGGCCGAGATCGAGCGCGGCCACATCCTCGTCGACGGCCGCAAGGTCTGGCTCGGTTCGCCGGCCGATGCCTTGCGCCCCAACATGGCCATCGGCCTGGTGCCGGAAGACCGCAAATCCGAAGGCCTGTTCCTGAAATTGTCGGGCAGCCAGAACGCCACGCTGCCGGTGATATCGCGCTTCACACGGCTAGGCCTTGTCGACGCGCAAGCCGAGACCCGCTCCGTCGAGGCGGCATTCGCCACTGTCGAGGTCGACCGCCGAGCGCTGTGGACGCGGGCCGGTGCGTTTTCCGGCGGCAACCAGCAGAAGATAGCCATCGCCAAGTGGCTGGTGGCGCAGAGCCGCATCCTGCTGTTGTTCGATCCCACCCGAGGCATCGACGTCGGCACCAAGCACGAGCTTTATGTGATGATGCGAAACTACGTGGCTTCGGGCGGTTCGATCCTGCTGCACTCGACGGAGATCCCCGAACTCGTTCACCAATGCGACAGGGTGCTGGTCCTCTATGACGGGCGCATCGCCGCCGAACTCGAAGGCGACGCTATCACCGAACCGGCCATCATGCGCCCGGCGCTCGGCCATGCCGGGGAAGCCGCCGCATGAGCAGCGCAGCAGCCTCATCCCCTGTTCCCGGCGGCTTCGGACTGCGCCGTGCGCTGATGCGCAATCGCGGCGCGCTGATCGCCGCGGCCGTCCTGGCGATCCTGCTCTTCGTCGTCGACTGGATCAGCGCCGGGCCGCTGACCTATTTCGATGTGTCGTTCCTGTCGAGCGGCGGCGCCACCTCGGCGCTCGCGGCGATCGGCCAGACGATCGTGATCCTGTCGGGCGGCTTCGACCTGTCCGCCGGCGCGGTGATATCGCTCGTCAATGCCGTGCTGGCATCGAGCATGGATCCGATGGCGCCGGGCGCAAGCATCCTCCTGTGGACGGCCGTCGGCATCGGCGTCGGCATGGCGGTGGGCGCCTTCAACGGCTTCTTCATCGCGGTGCTGCGCATGCAGCCGATCGTGGTGACGCTGTCGACCATGTTCATCCTGCAAGGCGTCACGCTGCTGGTGATGGACAAGCCCGGCGGCTTCGTGTCGACCGATCTCGGCACCTTCTATCTCGGCGACGCGATCGCCGGCTGGCTGCCGATGCCGCTGGTGGTGATCGGTGTCGTCCTGCTCGCCTGGTTCTGGCTGAAGGGAACCCGCTTCGGCACAGCACTCTACGCGGTTGGCAGCGATCCGGAGTCGGCCGCTTCCGTCGGCATCAATGTCGTTCTGGTGCGCTTTGCCGTCTATGTTATCGCCGGCGGCTGCTATGGCCTTGCCGGCGTGTTCATCAGCGCCCAGACCGGCAGCGGCGATCCGCTGGTCGGCAATCCGCTGCTCTTGTCGATG
>NZ_RZRP01000068.1:9946-13508 GCF_003997795.1 Mesorhizobium sp. M7A.F.Ca.US.005.03.2.1
CGCCTCGGTGGCGGGCAGGGCGGCCCGGTGGGCTCTGTCTTCGGCGCCTTTATCCTGATGATCGTGGTGAACATCCTGCTGGTGCTCAACGTATCGGCCTATTATGCGACCATTGCCGAAGGCACCATTCTGGTGCTGGCGGCACTTGCCGGCTCGATCTCGCATGCATCGGTGCTTGCCGTGCAATTGCGCGCCGCGCGTGCCCGGTTTGCCGCCTGGCGCGCCGGCATATTGCCCTCCCAGCTCGAGCGCGTGGACCGGCGTCTCAAGATCGCCGAGCCAGCCCATGCCCAGCGCAGTCCGGCATCGCCGCGCCCTGCCTTCCATCTGCGCAATGCGGAAACGCTGCGCTATGCGCTGCCGGCCTATGTCTGCCTGCTGCTCATCGTGCTCGTCACCCAGATCTGGCTCGGCCGCGCCATCCTCAATCCGGGATACTGGAATTCGCTGCTGGTGCTATCCTCCTTCCTAGCCGTCCTGGCGCTCGGGCAGGGGACCGTCATCCTGACCGGAGGCCTCGATCTCTCCGTGCCGTGGACGATCGGCATCTCCGGCATCATCCTGGCGGGCATGGTCAACGGCTCAGACGCCGCCCTTGTCTACGCCTTGCCGGTCGTCCTGGTGATGGCCTGCGCCATCGGCTTCGCCAATGGTTTCGGCATCGTCTATCTCGGCATCTCGCCGATCGTCATGACGCTCGCCACCAACGGCATTCTGCAAGGCTGTGCGCTGCTCTATTCGCAGGGAACGCCGGCCGGGTTTTCCTCGCCGATGCTGCGCTGGGTCATGACGGCCAAGCTCGCCGGCCTGCTGACTCCAATCGTGCTGCTGATGGTCGTCTTTGTCGTCGCAGCGGTACTCCTGCTTGGCCGCACCCCGTTCGGAAGGCGCGTCTACGGCATCGGCAACGGGCTGCGCGCGGCGCGCTTGTCGGGCATCGGCGTCGAGCGCACGCTCATCCTGGTCTACATGCTTTCGGCCGTCTGCGCGGCTGTTGTCGGCGTCATGCTGACCGGCTTTTCGGGTCAGGCGAGCCTCGGCATGGGCGACGACTATCTCTTGCCGTCGATCGCCGTGGTGGTGGTCGGCGGCGCGCTGATCACCGGCGGGCGCGGCCACTATCTCGGCATGCTCGGCGGCGTGTTGTTGCTGACGGCACTGCAGATGCTGCTCGCCGGCACCACGCTTCCCTATGCCACGAGGGCAATTCTTTACGGACTGGTCGTTCTGGGCGCCGTCATGGCGCTGCGCGAACGGCGGCTGCAATGAGAAGGACATGACCATGAGCACAAGGGCGCCGGCATCGGCGGACGAATTTTTGACCGGGCTGAAAGGCCAGCGCGTGCTGGTGACGGCGGGCGCAGGCGGCATCGGGTTTGCCATAGCCGACACGCTGTCACGCCTCGGCGCCCGCATCGTCGTCTGCGACGTTTCCGATGAGGCGCTGGCCGCTGCTCCCAGCAAGATCGACCTGGTCGCGGCGGTCAAGGCCGACGTCTCGCGCGACGAGGACGTCGACCGTCTGTTCGAGGCGGTCGAGAAAAAACTCGGCGGGCTCGATGCGCTGATCAACAATGCCGGCATTGCCGGGCCGACCGGCGGTGTCGACGAGATCGATCCGGCGGACTGGCGGCGCTGCATCGACATCTGCCTGACCGGCCAGTTCCGGTGCGCCCGGCGCGCGGTGCCGCTGATCAAGGCGGCGGGCGGCGGTTCGATCGTCGCGATGTCGTCGGCCGCCGGCCGCCATGGCTACGCCTTCCGCACACCCTATTCGGCGGCCAAGTTCGGTGTCATCGGTTTCACGCAAAGCTTGGCCAAAGAGCTCGGGCCGCACGCCATCAGGGTCAACGCCATCCTGCCCGGCATCATCGAGGGCCCCCGCATCGAAGGGGTTATCTCGGCGCGCGCCAAGCAGGTCGGTGTCAGCCACGAGGAGATGACCGGACGCTATCTCCAGAACATCTCGCTGCGTCGCATGACCAGCCCCTATGATGTCGCGTCGATGGTCGCCTTCCTGCTCTCCGATGCGGGGATCAACATTTCCGGCCAGTCGCTCGGCGTCGACGGCAACGTCGAAACACTTTGAGGAACAAACCATGCCCAATGTCGCGATCGTCGGAAGCGGGTTCATCGGACGGGCCTGGGCGATCAGCTTCGCCCGCGCCGGCCATGACGTGCGGATGTGGGACCAGTCGCCCACTGCCACAGGTGGAGCCCGCGACTACATTGCCGGCGTGCTCGGCGATCTCGCCCAGAACGATCTTCTGCGGGGACAGCAAGCCGGTGAGGTTCTTGACCGTATCTCCGTTGTCGCCGAGCTTGAAGAGGCGTTGGCAGGTGCCGTGCATATCCAGGAGAACACGCCCGAGAATCTCGAGGTGAAGCGCAAGGTGTTCTCCTTGATCGACACGCTTGCCGATCCCCAAACAGTCATCGCCAGTTCCACCTCGGCGCTGTTGCCGTCGAAATTCACCGACCATCTGCAAGGGCGGCAGCGCTGCCTGGTCGTGCATCCGATCAACCCGCCCTATCTCATTCCGGCGGCCGAAATCGTGCCGGCGCCGTGGACCTCGGCCGAGACGGTCGAGAGAACCCGCGCCTTCCTCGTCGACGCCGGCCACGCGCCACTGGTCATGCAGCACGAGCTTGACGGCTTCATCATGAATCGCCTGCAAGGCGCATTGCTTGAGGAAGCTTTCCGGCTTGTCGCCGATGGCTACGCCAGTGTCGAGGATGTCGACGTCGGCATCCGCGACGGGCTGGCGCTGCGCTGGTCGTTCATGGGGCCGTTCGAGACCATCGATCTCAATGCACCCGGCGGCGTGCGCGACTATGTCGAGCGCTATCAGGGCATCTATTCCAACATCTTTCCCCAGACGCAGCGGCGCGTCGACTGGGCCGGCAAGGTCATCGACACGGTCGAGGCTGATCGCCGCAAGCGACTGCCACAGCAAAGCCTAGGCGACCGGCAGGTGTGGCGTGACCGCCGGCTCATGGCGCTCGCCGCCCACAAGAGAAAATCGGATCAGGAGTTTGGAGAATGACGCAAACCAGTCGCAAGCCGGGACCTGCACAGACCAGGGGCAAGGTCATCATCACCTGCGCGGTGACGGGCGCCATCCACACGCCGACCATGTCGCCCTATCTGCCGATCACGCCCGACCAGATCGCTTCGGAGGCGATCGCGGCGGCGGAAGCCGGTGCCGCGATCCTGCATCTGCATGCCCGCGATCCGGAAACCGGCAAGCCCGACCAGACGCCGGAGGCCTTCGCCCGCTTCCTGCCGCGCGTCAAGCAAGGCACCAACGCCGCCATCAACATCACCACCGGTGGCAGCCCCTACATGAAGGTCGAGGAGCGCGTGCGCCCGGCCGCCCAGTTCAAGCCGGAAGTCGCCTCGCTCAACATGGGCTCGATCAATTTCGGGCTCTATCACCTGGCCGACAAATACGAGACCTTCAAGTTCGATTGGGAAAAGCCGCATCTGGAAGCGACGCGCGACCTCGTCTTCCGCAACTCATTCAAGGACATCGAGTACATTCTGGCGACCTGCTACGAC
>NZ_RZRP01000690.1:0-3425 GCF_003997795.1 Mesorhizobium sp. M7A.F.Ca.US.005.03.2.1
GCCGCGAACCGGCGGCTGATCAACGGCCTCATCACCGATGAACGGACCGCCGCCGCGCTGCTCGCCAGCATCTGACCGGAAGCACAACTGATCTGCGATAAAACCAACCGCGCTAGCTGTGCCGCCCGAAAGGGTCGTTGCCATCGAGAAAACCGAGATCGCGCTGCAGATGCGGCGACAGGTCCCTGATGTCGAGATGTGCCCGTTTTTTGGCTGCGAACCAGCCGAATCCATCCGTCAGCCACGAAAACCAGCGATGATCGGGTGCGGAAGTGCATTTTTGCTGCGCCATGGTCATGATCGTCAACCTTCGCTATCCTGAACCCGAATGACGGGTTGACTGGAAATGTCGGTCTTGACGGCGGCCTTTGCCAATCGAACGTCGATAAGGACCCATAAGGAGGCTTTATGCCGGACCTCAGCTCTCGGCAGGTTTCACAGCTTCCGCCGCTGCAGGCGATCCGGGTGTTCGAAGCGGTGGCGCGGCATCTTTCCTTCACCAAGGCGGCCGAGGAACTTGCCATGACGCAAGCGGCGGTCAGCTATCAGATCAAGGTGCTGGAGGAACGGGTCGGCGCGCCGCTGTTCCTGCGCCGGCCGCGCCAGATCGCACTCACCGAGGCTGGACAGCGCCTTGCGCCAGCGGTCAGCGAGGCCTTCGCCATTCTCGGCCAGGCCTATGCGGCGGCGCGTGGCGGCGCCGACGGATTGCTGTGCGTCACGACGGTGCTGACCTTTGCCTCGAACTGGCTGGCGCACCATCTGGGCTCATTCCAGATCGCTCATCCCTCCCTTGCCGTGCGGCTCGAAACATCGAGCCGGCTGACGGATTTCGCCCGCGAGGATGTCGACCTCGCCATCCGGTCGGGCGGCGGCAAATGGCCGGGGCTGGAAGCCTACAAGCTGCTCGATGCCGATTTCACGCCGATGCTGAGCCCGAAGCTCGCGGCAAGCATCGGCGGCGTCAGGGAACCGGCGGACCTGTTGCGGCTGCCGATCCTCGATCCCGGCGACATCTGGTGGACGCAATGGTTCGAGGCTGCCGGCGTGCACTCGCACGATCTCGCCAAACGGCCCGGCAGCAGCATGGGCGCGCAGGCCTATGAGGCCAATGCGGCGATCGCCGGTCATGGCGTCGCGATCCTGACCAGGGCGCTGTTCAAGGCGGAACTTGCCGGTGGGCGCCTGATCCAGCCTTTCGATCTGGTTGGCGACGACGGCCATGCCTTTTGGCTGGTCTACCCCGAAGCGCGCCGCAACGTGCCGAAGATCCGTGCCTTCCGCGACTGGCTGCTGGCCGAGATCGCCTGCTGACCGGCAGGCTTGCGGGCTGCACCTGGCCTCACAGATCTATCCGCTGTTGCCGCACTGTATCCGGCCGGGACGCTCTTCGTCCTGGCAATTTCCGCTCGTCCCGGCCTGCGGTGTCGCCCGGGTGCTGCGCTGCAGCATCGAATCCGACTTGACATAATTCACGCCAAGTGAGTAATTGCCCAAAGCCAAGGCAAATGCTCATCTTGGTTCAAGGGAGGAATTTGATGAAACTTCGCACGCTCACCCTGGGCTTGTTGTCGGCCAGCACGCTTGCGTTCGCCGCACATGCCGAATCCATCACCATCGCCACCGTCAACAATGGCGATATGGTCCGCATGCAAAAGCTGACCGAGGACTTCACCAAGGCGAACCCCGACATCCAGCTCAACTGGGTTACGCTCGAAGAGAATGTGCTGCGCGAGCGCGTCACCACCGACATCGCCACCAAGGGCGGCCAGTACGACGTGATGACCATCGGCACCTATGAGGTTCCGATCTGGGCCAAGCAGAGCTGGCTTTTGCCGCTCGACAAGCTCGGCGACGACTACGACGCCAAGGACATCATCCCGGCCATTGCTGGCGGCCTTTCGGTCGACGGCAAGCTCTATGCCGCGCCCTTCTACGGCGAAAGCTCCTTCGTCATGTACCGCAAGGACCTGATGGACAAGGCCGGGCTGAAGATGCCCGACGCGCCGACCTGGGACTTCATCAAGCAGGCCGCCGACAAGATGACCGACCGCGCCAATGGCGTGAACGGCGTGTGCCTGCGCGGCAAGGCCGGCTGGGGCGAGAACATGGCTTTCCTGACCGCCATGTCGAACTCCTTCGGCGCCCGCTGGTTCGACGAGAACTGGAAGCCGCAGTTCGATCAGCCGGAATGGAAGAACACGTTGCAGTTCTATGTCGACCTGATGAAGGCCGACGGCCCCGAGGGGGCTTCCTCCAACGGCTTCAACGAAAACCTGGCGCTGTTCCAGCAGGGCAAATGCGGCATGTGGATCGACGCCACGGTCGCCGCGTCCTTCGTTTCGGACCCGAAGAACTCCACCGTCGCCGATAAGGTCGGCTATGCGCTGGCGCCCGACAATGGCCTGGGCAAGCGCGGCAACTGGCTGTGGGCCTGGTCGCTGGCCATCCCCGCCGGCACGCAGAAAGCGGATGCCGCCGAGAAGTTCGTCTCCTGGGCGACCAGCAAGCACTATGCGGAGCTCGTCGCTTCGAAGGAAGGCTGGGCCAACGTTCCTCCGGGCACGCGCTCCTCGCTCTACGCCAATGCCGAGTACCAGAAGGCGGCTCCGTTCGCCAAGATGACGCTGGACTCCATCAATGCCGCCGATCCGACGCATCCGACGGTCAAGCCGGTGCCCTATGTCGGCGTCCAGTTCGTCGCCATCCCTGAGTTCCAGGGCCTTGGCACCACGGTCGGCCAGCTCTTCTCGGCGGCGCTTGCCGGCCAGTCGAGCGTCGACGACGCGCTGAAGCAGGCCCAGGACGCTGCCACCGCGGCAATGACCGAGGGCGGATACATCAAGTAAGGCTCCTCCCGGTGCCGACTGCCGGTCGCCTCCTTGACCGGCAACGGCCGCCCGAGTTCCCAGTTCGGGCGGCCGCCTTTAACGCCTTTTGAAAATTCCGTCTGACCAGTGAGGGTGACCGTCATGGCTACTCAGCAGACCCGTTCGCTTGCCCGTTTCATGATGGCGCCATCCGTGGTGCTGCTGTTCGTCTGGATGATCGTGCCGCTGGTCATCACCATCTGGTTCTCCTTCCAGCAGTACAACCCGCTCAATCCGATCCGCGACGGCTTCGTCGGCTTCTCGAATTACGCGCTGTTCTATTCCAACCCGGCCTTCCTGCAGTCGATCCTCAACACGCTCACCTTGGTGGTCAGCGTGCTCCTGATCACGGTGATCGGCGGCATCCTTCTGGCGCTGCTGATCGACCAGCCGATGTGGGGCCAGGGCATCGTGCGCATCCTCGTCATCTCTCCGTTCTTCGTCATGCCGCCGGTGGCCGCATTGGTCTGGAAGAACATGATCATGCACCCGCAATACGGGGTGTTCGCCGACATAGCCCGCATCTTCGGGGCCCAGCCGATCGACTGGTTCGGG
>NZ_RZRP01000691.1:0-3424 GCF_003997795.1 Mesorhizobium sp. M7A.F.Ca.US.005.03.2.1
CTTTTCGTACGTGAGCACCGGAAGCGCAGGAAGCCGCCATTTGCAGGCCGGCATCATCTGAATATCAACTCACCTCAAGCCGCCTCAGCCAAACACTTGGCACATGTCCCGCGAAACTCGATCACCGCCTTCTTGGCGGCGAAGCCGGTGGAGCGCACCCATTCGTCCAAGCTGTGGCCGACATCGTGGTCGGACATCTCGGTGACCTGCCCGCATGTGTCGCAAATGGCGAAGGCAGTCATCGAATGGCTGTGGTCATGCGGCTCGGCGCAGGCGACGAAGGAATTGATGCTTTCAAGCCGATGCACGAAACCTGACTTCACCAGCGTGTCGAGCGCGCGATAGACCTGAAGCGGTGCGCGAAAACCGCGCTCGCGCAATTGGTCGAGCAAGGTGTAGGCACTGAGCGGTCCGCTGGCGGTCTCGAGTTTCTCGAGCACGCACAGCTGGTTTTTCGTCAGCACATCCCTTGCCGCCATGATCCTGTTTCCAACTCGCCTTGCGTCGCTTGCGCCGCGCACAAACGATCCATGTCCCCCCAGATAGCGACGAACAGGCATTTTTGCTACTGTTTCCAGCATTCTGCCCGCAAGGCGGCCGAGAACATCGATCGGAGCGGGGCAACAGGCAGGTTGCCCGCCGTTTTTCGCTTTGCCGGCTTATCGAGCGGACCTATTTCCTCGGCGGGCCTTTGCGCTCGGCAGAAGCCGCCCACAGATTGATGTCGGATTCGCGCGCGTAGGTGTCGATCTCGGCGAGTTCGGCATCGCTGAAGTCGAGCGCCTTGAGCGCGCCGACGCAGTCCTCGACCTGCTCCGGCCGGCTGGCGCCGATCAGTGCCGAGGTCACCCTCCCCTTGCGCAGCACCCAGGCCAGCGCCATCTGCGCCAGCGTCTGTCCGCGCCTGCCGGCGATGGCGTCGAGCGCCTTGATGTTGGCGATGGTCTTGTCGTTGATGAAGGCTGTCTTCAGCGACTTGCCCTGCGACGCACGGCTGCCGTCCGGAATGCCGCCGAGATACTTGTCCGTCAGCATGCCTTGCGCCAGCGGCGAGAACACGATGGAGCCAACGCCGAGCCCTTCGAGCGTGTCGAGCAAGCCGTCTTCCTCCACCCAGCGGTTCAGCATCGAATAGCTCGGCTGGTGGATGACGCAAGGCGTGCCAAGCTGCTTCAAGATATCGGCCGCCTCGCGCGTGCGCTGCGAATTGTAGGACGAGATGCCGGCATAGAGCGCCTTGCCCGAGCGCACGGCATGGTCGAGCGCACCCATCGTTTCTTCCAGCGGCGTGTCGGGATCGAAACGGTGCGAATAGAAGATATCGACATAGTCGAGCCCCATCCGCTTGAGGCTCTGGTCGAGGCTGGCCAGAATGTATTTGCGCCCACCCCATTCGCCGTAGGGCCCGGCCCACATCTGGTAGCCGGCCTTGGTCGAGATGATCAATTCGTCGCGGTAGGCAGCGAAGTCGGTGCGCAGGATCTCACCGAAGGCGGTTTCGGCAGAACCGGGCGGCGGACCGTAATTGTTGGCGAGGTCGAAATGCGTGATGCCGAGGTCGAAGGCCTTGCGCGCGATCGCCTGCTTGGTCTTATGCGGCGTGTCGTTGCCGAAATTGTGCCACAGGCCCAGCGAGATCGCCGGCAGCTTCAGGCCGGAGCGGCCACAGCGGTTGTAGACCATTTTCTCGTAACGGTTTTCGGCGGGCGTGTAGGGCATCGGAAAATCCTCGAATGGAAACGAGCCGGTCGGCTGCATTCGTCACAACGCGGCGAGTTGGCTCTGCCCCCCACCCTTACCCTCTCTCCGTCGAAACGGGGAGAGGGTTGAGGTGTGCTGCCCTATTTCTTCTTCGCCAAAAGCGCCTTGGCTTCCTTGACGCCAAGTGCGGCCGGCCGTTCGCAGGTGGTCTGCATGGCGACGAACTTGCCGGTTTCGCCGGAACGCAGCAGGCCGGTCATCACGTCGACGGCGTGCAGCGCCAGCTCCATCGAACAGCGGTGCGGCCGGCCTTCCGCGATCGCCACCGCCATATCGGCAAGGCCTGACGTGCGGTAGTTGGCCATCATGCCTTGCGAATGCATCTCGTTGGGCACGCCGAACGGATGCGGCCAGTTCGGCAGCTTCTTGACCGGTTTGGCCGCGACGGTGAAGCGAACGTCACCACCGAAGAAGTTCGGGTCCGGCACAAACACCGTACCCGCCTCGCCATAAAGCTCCATCGGCGCGTGGCCGTGGGCCCAGACGTCCCAGCTGGTGTTGAGCGTGATAACGGCGCCGTTCTCGAACTCCAGCAGGCCATGGATGGTCGTCGGTGTGTTGACCGGTATCTTTTCACCCGCGCGCGGCTTTGAACTGATCGTGCGCTCCTTGGCTGGCGTCGTGGCGAAGGCCGCGACCTGCTTCACCGGCCCGATCAGCTGGATCAGATTGGTGATGTAATATGGTCCGATGTCGAGCACCGGCCCCGCGCCTGGCTGGAAAAAGAAATCCGGATTGGGGTGCCAGTGCTCCATGCCGTGACCCATGACATGGCAGGTACCGCTCGTGACCTTGCCAAGCTTGCCGGTGTCGATCAGGTTGCGTACCAGCTGGTGCGCGCCGCCGAGGAAAGTGTCTGGCGCCGAGCCGATGCGCAGACCCTTTTTCTCCGCCCGCTTCTTAAGGTCGAGCCCTTCCTTGACCGACAGCACGAACGGCTTTTCCGAATAGACGTGCTTGCCGGCGTCGAGGATCTGCTTTGACACCTCATAGTGCACCGCCGGGATGGTCAGATTGACGATGATGTCGATGTCGTCGGCCTTGAGCAGGTCTTCGACGGTTTCGGCGCGCAGCTTGAACTCCTTCGCCCGCGCCTTGGCCGCCTCCATGTTGATGTCGGCGCAGGCACGCATCTCGATGCCGCGGAACAGCGGCGCCAGCGAAAAATACGCCTTCGAGATGTTGCCGCAGCCGATCACGCCGATGCCAAGTTTCTTTGCCATGCTGATTGCTCCTAATAGGTTTTGGCGGCTGCGATGGAGCGGCGGGCGAAACGCTCGATGTCGTTGGGGTTGTCCTGTTCCATGACGTAGTATTGGGCAGCACTCCTGGCACGCAACACCTTGATCAGGCCGGCCCAGTCGATGGTGCCATGGCCGACATCCGACCAGCCATCCTCATCCAGCCCCTCGCCGGGCTTGGCCATGTCCTTGACGTGGACGGCGCTGATGCGCTTGCCGTGTTTCTCGATCCACGGCAGCGGATCATCGCCGCCGCGCACCACCCAGGCAACGTCCATCTCCCAGCTGACATCGGGCGCGGATGACAGGATGTGGTCCTGCGGCACCGATCCGTCGGCAAGTTTCTTGAACTCGAAATCATGATTGTGCCAGGCAAAGCCGTAGCCGGCCTTTTTCGCGGCATCACCGACCTTGGCCAGGCG
>NZ_RZRP01000692.1:0-3415 GCF_003997795.1 Mesorhizobium sp. M7A.F.Ca.US.005.03.2.1
CTTCGCGGTCGTTCCGCCCATGTCGTACGAAACGACGGAGTCCAGGTCGAAGCGCCGCGCCACGTCGGCCGCAAAAATGGCACCGCCGGCCGGACCGGACTCGACCAGGCGCACCGGAAATTCGGACGCGGTTTCCACCGAGATCAGTCCGCCGCCCGAGTGGATCATGAACACCGGACAGTTCGCCCCCATCTCCTTCAGCCGCACCTGGAGGCGCACCAGATAGTCGGCCATCTGCGGCCGGACATAGGCATTGGCGCAAACCGTGTTGAAGCGTTCGAACTCGCGCATCTGCGGCGAGACCTCAGCGCTGATGGAAATCGGTATGTCCAGCTTTCTGGCGAGGATCGCGCGTGCCCGCTGCTCATGCACCGGGTTCATGTAGGAATGGATGAAGCCGATGGCGACGGCGCCGAAGCCGCCCGCGGCGATGCTGCCGGCGATCTCGTCGAGCGCTGCTTCGTCCAGCGGCTGCAATTCCTTTCCGTCCGCGCCGATGCGCCCCTTGACCGTATAGCGATGCTCGCGCGGGATCAGCGGCGGCGGCAGCTTCAGGTTCAGATCATACTGTTCGAACCGGTTTTCCGTGCGCATCTCGATGACATCGCGAAACCCTTCGGTGGTGACCAATGCCGTCTTGGCGCCACGCCGTTCGATGAGCGCGTTGGTCGCCAGCGTGGTGCCGTGAATGACGATGTCGAGGTCCGCCAGCGTGATGCCGGCGTCGCGCACGACAATCTCGATCCCGTCGAGGATAGCCTGTTCGGGGGCGGCATAGTTGGTCAGGATCTTGGTCGAAAAGATCGTGCCGCGCACATCGACCACAATATCGGTGAACGTGCCGCCGATATCCGCGCCGAGACGAATGTCATTTGCCGTACTGGTCATGCGTTGGCCTTATGCGAAGCGAGCGCTGCGTCGCGCATTTGGGAAAGGGTTTGACGCGGCGTGATCGCCTCCGGGGAAATATCCAGCTCCAGGACCGCGCCGGTCGCGGATGCCAGCGCCCTGCCGAAAGCGCCGGCGAAATCGCTGGTCGCGCCGACCCGCTCGGCGTGGAAGCCATAGGCCCGGGCGATGCCGACGAAATCCGGGTTCTCGATGTTCGTTCCCGACACGCGCGCCGGATAGTGCCGCTCCTGATGCGCGCGGATGGTCCCGTAGATGCCGTTGTTCAGGATGAGGACGATCGGCTGCGCCCCGGCCTGCATCGCCGTCCCCAACTCCTGGCAGTTCATCTGGAAATCGCCGTCACCGGCAAAGCAGACCACCGTGCGTGAGGGAAAGGCCACTTTGGCCGCGATGGCCGCCGGCAGGCCGTAGCCCATGGCGCCGGATTGCGGTGCAAGCAGCCGCGCCTTTGGCCCGAATTTGAAGAACTTGTTTGGCCACACGGTGAAATTGCCGGCGCCGTTGGTCAGGATGACGTCGTCGGGCAGCGTTTCGCGCAGCCAGCGGCTGACTTCGACCATGTCGACCGGGCCCGGCTGGGCAGGCGCGGTGAACGTGCCCTCATAGCTTTGGCGTGCCTGCGACCGCCACGCGCCCCAGTCGCCCTTGACCGGCGAGAGCGCCTTGGCGAAGGCGTTCGGCCCGGCATGGATGCCAAGCGCCGGCACATAGATCTTGCCGATCTCGCGATCCGAAGCGTGGACATGGATCAGCTTCTGCTTCGGCTGGGGCACGGACAGCAGCGTGTAGCCATCCGTGGTCATCTCGCCGAAGCGCACATTGATCGCCAGGATCACATCGGCGTCCCGGATCAGCTTCTTGACATGCGGGACCATGCCGACACCGGCCTCGCCGACGAAGACCGGTGAGCCATTGTCGAACTGATCCTGGAAGCGGAACGCCGCGACCACCGGAATGTCGGAGGTTTCGGCGAAAGCCTGGAGCACGGCACGCCCGTCAGCTGACCAGTTGGCACCGCCGATCAGGATGACCGGTCTGCTGGAGGCGGCCAGCATGGACCGGGCCTCGGCCAGCGCATCGGCATCGGCCGCGGCCTCGAACACCCTGGCAGGCCCGCTGAGCGCCGCGACATCGGTCGGCGTGGTCAGCATGTTCTCGGGCAGGGCGATCACCACCGGGCCGGGCCGCCCGGTGAGCGCCGTGGTCCAGGCCCGGGCAATGATTTCCGGCAGGCGCTCGACAGCGTCGATCTCCACCGCCCATTTCGCCATCGTGCCGAACACCGCGCGGTAGTCGATTTCCTGAAACGCTTCGCGGCCGCGCATGTCGGTGCCGACCTGGCCGACGAACAGGATCATCGGCGAACTGTCCTGCATCGCCGTGTGCACGCCGATGGACGCATTGGCGACACCCGGTCCGCGCGTCACGAAGCAGATGCCCGGCGAACCCGTCAGCTTGCCATAGGCCGAGGCCATGAATGCCGCGCCGCCCTCGTTGCGGCACAGCACGTAGTCCAGCTTTCCACGAGTGTCGTGCAGCGCGTCCAGCACGGCCAGATAGCTTTCGCCCGGCACACCGAAACTCTTGGTCGCGCCGAGCGCGATCAGGCATTCGACAAGAAGGCGACCGCCATTGCGGATCATGCTGCGACATCCTTCATTCAGGCGGCAAGCGGATCGAGCCTGCCTTTCAGATTCATACGTGCACGCTGGCGCATCGAGACGAAACCAAGAAATGCCGTCTATTCGAAAGTTTTTCTTTCCCGAGAGGCGCGAACCAGGACGTCCGGGTTCATCGTGCCCAGCGGATCGAACGCGCCTTTGAGCCGCGCCATGAGCTCTCGCTCCACCAGGCCGCGATTGCGGTCGGCCATGACCACCTTTGCCCGGCCAAGCCCATGCTCGGCGGCAAAGCTGCCGCCCATCTGAGTGGCAAGAGATGACAGCGCCTCTGCGAACAGCTCGGCCTTGCCGTCGAAATCGGCACGACCTTCCGGCGGAGACAAATTGTAATGGATGTTTCCGTCGCCGAGGTGCCCGAACGGGTTTATCCGCACACCGGGAAGAATGCCGCCGCAGATCTTCGCGCCAGCCTCGACGAAACGGGCGATTGCACCTGGAGGGACGGAGATGTCGTGCTTGAGTTGCTCGCCTTCCAGCCTTTGTCCCTCCGGTTGCTCCTCGCGCAGCCGCCAGAATTGTGCCCGATGCGCACCTGTCGCCGCCAGCGCGCCGTCGCTAACCAGGCTCTGTTCCATGCCCCATTCCAGAGCCGAAGCCAGGATCTCGTCCAGGGGAACGCGTGACGACCCCGATGCCAGTTCGACCAGCAGATAGACGTCGCCCCGTGTCTCCAGTTGGTAGGCAAGGTCGGGCACGTGCTTGAGCGCCAATCGCAGGCCCACATCGGAGAAGAACTCGAGGCCAGTCAGGAATTCCCCGGCCTCGCCGCGCAGGAAGGCGCCGAACGAAACGGCGGCGGCAAAGTCGGGCAGGACCAGAAG
>NZ_RZRP01000693.1:0-3408 GCF_003997795.1 Mesorhizobium sp. M7A.F.Ca.US.005.03.2.1
CTGTTGCCGGGCCGGGCCTTCGCCGACATTGCGACCGGCATCAAGCTGCATGGCCTGTCCGCCTTCGGCGACCTCAAGTACAAGCCCGATTTCGCGCATTTCGACTACGTCAATCCGGACGCGCCCAAGGGCGGCCAGATGAATTTCGCGCCGCCGAACGCAACCCTCAATCAGAGCTTCCTGACCTTCAACACGTTGAATTTCCTGGTGTTGAAGGGTGAGGCGCCGCCGCGCGCCGAACTCTGTTTCGATTCGCTGATGACAAGCGCGCTCGATGAGCCGGATGCAGTCTATGGCCTGCTTGCCGAAACCGTTGCCCTGTCGCCAGACCGCAACGGTTTCCGCTTCGTGCTGCGACCGCAAGCGCGTTTCCACGACGGCTCGCCGCTGACCGCGCAAGACGTTGTCTTTGCGCTGAAGCTCTATAAGGACAAGGGCCATCCGAACCTTTCCCAGGCGTTGCGGTACATGACCGACGTGGTTGCGGTCGATCCCACCACCGTCGATCTCACCCTCAACGGCAAGCAGTCGGCGCAAAACGTCCTTGCGATCGTGGGGATGCCGATCGTCTCCAAGGCCTTTTACACGGCCAATGATTTCGATGCTTCGACCATGACGCCGCCGCTTGGCTCGGGACCCTACAAGATTGGACGCGTGGCGGCCGGACAGACGGTCGAATATGACCGCGTCGCCGATTATTGGGGCCGCGATCTCCCGGTGAACCGCGGCCTCTACAATTTCGACCGCATCCGCATCGACTTCTATCTTGACCGGCAGGCGGCATTCGAGGCCTTCAAGAAAGGCGACACGCATTTTCGCGAGGAATTCACCTCACGGGTATGGGCGACCGGATACGACTTTCCGGCGCTGAAGGACGGCAAGGTCCTCAAACGGGAATTTCCCGGCGAGAAGACGCCAGACATGCAGAGCGTCGCGCTGAACCAGCGTCGTCCGCAATTCCGCGATGAGCGGGTGCGGCGGGCGATCGCCAGATGTTTCGATTTCGAATGGATGAAGCGGGCCTTGTTTTACGGCTCCTACGAGCGTTCTCAATCGAACTTCGAACGATCGGATTACAAGGCCGAAGGCCTGCCCTCGCCTGACGAATTGGCCCTGCTGGAGCCATTCCGGGCCGAGTTGCCGCCAGAGGTTTTCGGTGAAGCGGTAACACAGCCCCTGTCCGACGGTTCGGGCCATGACCGCAAGCTGCTGGGCGAGGCTTCGAGATTGCTTGCGCAAGCCGGCTGGAAGCGCGACGGCAGTTTCGTCGTCAATGACAAGGGTGAGCGGCTGCGGGTCGAAATGCTGGCGGAGGACGATGGCATCGTTCGTATCTACACCCCGTGGTCGGAGAATATGAAGGCGATCGGGATCGACGCATCGATCCGGCAAATCGATTCGGCGCAGTATGAGCAGCGGCACAGCAATTACGACTTCGATCTTGCCTTGCTGCATTGGTCGATCGGGGCGACGCCGACTGACGACAGCCTGCAGATGCTCTATGATTCCCGCATGGCGAAAATCCCGGGGCAGCGCAACTATCCCGGCACCGAAAGCAAGGCCATCGACGCCCTGATCGCGGCAGCAGCCAAGGCGAAAGACCGTATAGAACTCGTCACGGCGCTCAGAGCGCTCGACCGGGTCTTGCGCGCGCGGCTGGACTGGATTCCAACATACTATCTGGCGAATCACCGCGTCGCCTATTGGGACATGTTCGGCTTTGTCGAACAGAAGCCTGATTTCGGCTTTCCGGTCGAGACGCTGTGGTGGTTCGATAAGGGCAAGGCGGCAAGAATTGGCAAAGGCTGAGATGTTCGCTCAACGAGGGCAGAAGGCCTGATGGGCGCCTATATCCTGCGCCGCATCCTTTTGATGATCCCGACGCTGTTCGGCATCATGGCGATATCCTTCGCCGTCATCCAGTTCGCCCCCGGCGGTCCGGTCGAACAGGTCATCGCCCGGCTGACCAATCAGGGCGGCAGCGACCGCCTCGGCGGTGGTGGCGGCGACGCGGGTGCCGGCGGCAATTTCGATGCCGCCGGTGACGTCAGCTCGAAATATCGCGGTGCGCAGGGGCTCGATCCGGAATTCATCAAGAAGCTGGAAAAGCAGTTCGGCTTCGACAAGCCGCCGCTCGAGCGCTTCGGCATGATGCTGTGGAACTATGCCCGCTTCGATTTCGGCGACAGCTATTTCCGCGACATTTCGGTGCTCGACCTGATCCTGGAAAAAATGCCGGTGTCGATCTCGATCGGGCTGTGGATCACGCTGTTGTCCTATTTGATCTCGATCCCGCTCGGCATCCGCAAGGCGGTCAAGGACGGCACTCCCTTCGACGTCTGGACCAGCGGCGTCGTCATTGTCGGCTATGCCATTCCGGGCTTCCTGTTCGGCATCATGCTGATGGTGCTGTTTGCCGGCGGGTCTTTCTGGGACTGGTTTCCGTTGCGCGGCCTCACCTCGGACAATTGGGATCAATTGTCGTGGTGGGGAAAGATCGTCGACTATTTCTGGCACATGACATTGCCGCTGACCGCGCTGGTGCTGTCGGCCTTCGCCACCACGACGCTGCTGACCAAGAACTCGTTCCTCGAAGAAATCCGCAAACAGTATGTGGTGACGGCGCGGGCCAAGGGTCTGTCGGAACGGCAGGTGCTCTACGGCCACGTCTTCCGCAACGCCATGCTGATCGTCATCGCCGGTTTTCCCGGCGCCTTCATCTCGGCCTTCTTCACCGGCTCGCTGCTGATCGAGAACATCTTCTCCCTCGATGGCCTCGGTCTGCTCGGCTTCCGGTCGGTGGTCGAGCGCGACTATCCGGTGGTGTTCGCCAATCTCTACATCTTCTCGCTGCTCGGGCTGTTCGTCGGGCTCTTGTCCGACCTGCTCTACACCTGGGTCGATCCGCGCATCGATTTCGAGCGGAGAGACGTCTGATGTCGGAGGCTACAGTCCCCGTCGACGCGGCACCCGCGCGGATCAAGCGGCCGTTTCTGTCGCCGCTCAACAAGCGCCGCCTGCAGAACTTCAAAGCCAACCGCCGCGGCTACTGGTCGCTGTGGATCTTCCTCGTCCTGTTCGTGCTGTCGCTGTTTTCCGAGTTCATCGCCAACGACAAGCCGATCATCGCTTCCTACAAGGGCGAAATCCTGTTTCCGGTGTTGGTCGCCTACCCCGAGGAAAAATTCGGCGGCTTCTATGCCGTCACCGACTATCGCGATCCGGTCATCCAGGACGAGATCAACGCCAATGGCTGGATGATCTGGCCGCCGGTGCGCTACTCCTATCAGACGGTCAACAACGCTATTCCCGAAGCAGCACCGGCCAAGCCGTCGTGGCAGTATGACGCCAAGACACGCTGCAATCAGTATCCGCAGGGTGCTGCCGACCCCGCCTGCATCGTCGGCA
>NZ_RZRP01000694.1:0-3401 GCF_003997795.1 Mesorhizobium sp. M7A.F.Ca.US.005.03.2.1
TGACGCAGGACGACAACTCGAACGGCATCTTCGCGCAGTCGGTGGGCGGCGGCGGTGGTGCGGGTGGCGCTGGCTCGACGGAGACCGGTAAGGCCGAGACGGCCGTTACCATGTATATTGGCGGCCAAGGCGGCAGTGGCAGCATCGGCGGTGAGGTCGAGGTCAACAACTTCGGCAAGATTGAAACACTGGGCTATATCTCGCACGGCATTTTTGCGCAGTCGATCGGCGGTGGCGGTGGTGCCTCGGGTGCCGCGACCGGCGCATCGGAAGCAGACATGACAATCGGTGGCGGTGCCAGCATACCCAACGGGATTCCGATCCCGGTGGTCGGCGACCCCAACGACCCCGACAACGAGGCCGATGGTGGCAAGGTCACCGTCACCAACGATGGCGAGATCATCACACACAAGGATGGGTCATACGGCATCTTCGCCCAGTCCATCGGCGGCGGTGGCGGATATGGCGGCACGGTTTCGTCCGACTTCGCCGGGTCCGACTCTTTTGCCCTCAGCCTGGGCGGCAAGGGCGGCAACGGCGGCGATGGCGGAGATGTGAGGGTTGAGGTTTCCGGATCGATCGAAACCTTCGGCGCCCGCGCGCATGGCGTCGTGGCGCAGTCGGTGGGCGGCGGCGGCGGTGTCGGCGGCGACGCAAAAGGTAAAACCTCGAACGCGCTCGGCATCGGCGGCCTTGGCGGCAATGGCGGCGATGGCGGCGAGGTGACCGTGATCCGCACCGGCACCATCACCACGCATGGTGTCGATGCGGTCGCCATCATCGCTCAGTCGGTCGGCGGCGGCGGCGGCATCGGCGGCGCCGGCTTTGGGCGCTTCGGCGCCACGGCGGATGGCGGCAGCGGCATCGACAACAACACCATCGGCTTCAACACATTTGCGGGTGCCAAGGGCAATGGCGGCACGGTGACCATCCAGCAGGACGGCGAGATCGTCACCGATGGCGAGCGGGCGCACGGCATCGTGGCCCAGGCGGTGGGCGGCGGCGGCGGCCTGGCCGGCACGCTCTCCACCGGCGCTGCCGGTTCCGGCGGTGGCATCGGCGATGCCGCGGCGGCGACGGCGACGGCCATGAGCCAGGTCTGGGTCAAGGGTGCGAGCTCGTATGCCATGTTCGGACAGAGCGCGACCGGCATCGGCGACGCGCACGCGGTTACGCTGACCGCGGGCGACAGCCTGTTCGCGCAGGGTGCTGGTTCCGTGGCCGCCTACGGCGAAAGCACAGCCAACGGCGCGAAAGGCAACATCACCATCAATCTCAACGGTCATTACACGATTGGCGGCGCCGGAACCGGCGTTGCCGCCATGCTCGTCGGCGGCGCCAACAACGCGCTGACCAACCACAGCCTGCTCTACGCAATGGGAGCGACGCCGACATTCGAGATCCAGGCAGCGGATATCCAGGCATTCCAGACCTTCCTGTTGGCGCCCGGTCCCGTCGTGCCGACCAATGCGATCCTGGAATCGCTGCTCGACGATTTCAGTCCGCTGGCCATTACCGGCACGTCGGGTGATGACCATGTCGACAATTCGCGGCTGGACGACACGCTGGGACGCGTCATCGGCAACATCGATCTCGGCGGCGGCGACAACAGCTTCCACAATTTTGCCGATGCCTCGATGGTCGGACTGAAAACCATCGATCTCGGCGGCGGGCTGTTCACCAATGACGGGCTCTATACCAACCAGGGCATCGGCGTGGTGGCGAAGGTGGATGTCGGCGGCGGCTTCAAACAAAACCTCTCCGGCGATTTCGTCACCGATGTGGATCTCAACAACCAGATCACGGATGCCCTGGCACTAACGGCGGCCGGTGACTTCAACGGCGAAGCGCCGCTGAATTTCCTGTCGATCGATAAGCTGTTCACGGAATATGTGGTCGCCAATGGCTCGGGGATGACCGACTCCGGCATAGCAGCGAAGACCTTGCATCCGGCAGTGGGCTTCAACTTCCAGTTCCGGGTGGATGGCGGCACCGATCTCGTTCTTTACGCCGACAACCCGACATTCCTGGAACTGGCGCAGGATCCGGGGTCCGGCACCACCGATCCCGGCGTGTTCCAGATGGCGCAGTACCTTGACGATGTCGAGGCAGCATCGACCCCGGACAACCCGATGGCCAGGCTGATCAACATGCTGCGCTTCCTGCCCAATGAAGAGGAACTGGGTGCAGCATTGACCCGGCTCACACCGCATTATGCCGTGCATACGTTCGACATGATCAACCGCGAAGCCGACATGATGCTGGAAGCGGCGCGTGAGTGTACTGGCGTGCCTGCCTACAAGAATCCCGACGGCCGCTGCGTCTGGGCAACGATCAGCCCGCAGGCCGAGTACGGCCGCGACGCGGGTGCTGGCACTACAAGCCGCGACGACGTCCTGAAGACGATGTCGCTTGGCGGCATTGGCGAGATCGGCCAGAACTGGTCGCTTGGTGCCACGATCGGCCGCACAGAGTTCGATTCCAAGATCGGCTTTGATGGCGACCTGCTGTCGGAGACCACCGGTGAGGCCTGGCAGGCCTATGCGCTGGCCAAATATACCAACAAGAATTACTTCGTGGACTTTGCACTCGGTGGCGGCACGGGCTCGTTCAAGGGCGAACGCGACACCCATATCGACCCGGCATTCTACATTCCGGGCGAAACGTTGGTGGGTGATTATCTCGACGAGGTAATGCTGCCTGGCATCGGCAGCAGCGTCACCTACACACAGAAGACCGCGATGTTCGGCGGCTCGGCGCGGTTGGGTTTCACCCGGGAGATGGGCGCGTTCTATCTGCAGCCGACAGTGCAGTTCGACGCGCGCTGGCTGCGTGTCTCAGGCACGGAGGAGGGTTCGGTCGCCGCCTTCAACTTCGATGGCTCGGCCAACACCTACTATTCTGCAACCCCTGCAATCGAGATCGGCACCGACATCGCGCTCAGCGACATTGCCAGCCTTCGCGTCTACGGCAAGGCCGGGGCGGAGTTTTCCAACAAGGAGTGGGAAATCGAAGGTCGCTTCGCGGCGGCGGAGAATCTGCCTGGCAACCCCGCATTGCACTTGACGGAGGCCGTCGATTCGCCGCTCTATCGGGTCGGCGCCGGCCTTGAACTGAATGGCGTCAATGGCGTCGGCATGTCCGTCAGATATAATGGCGCCTTCGGCGAAACGGTTAAACAGAACGCGATCAGCGCGTCTCTCAAGGTCAGCTTCTAGCTGGCCCGAGGCGGAGCCGGGCGGGAGGGGTCTTGATGAGGAAGTTCGCGTATTTCGTGGCGATGCTGGGTGTTGCCTGCACCGTCGGTGTGCCGGCCGTTGCAGCGCAAACCAAGAGCGACAAGGCGGTCGCGGCACCGGCTGCCGCCGATGCGCCGCAGTTGCCCGGTGGCGCGTCGGCAC
>NZ_RZRP01000695.1:0-3390 GCF_003997795.1 Mesorhizobium sp. M7A.F.Ca.US.005.03.2.1
GTGCATACGCTTCTCCGTCGGCGACGTGCGCGTCTTCCAGAGCCGCAATTCGGTCGGTGTGCGCGGCATAACCATGGCCGAGACCGACCGCATCATCTCGATGTCGGTGATAGAGCATGTCGATGCTTCGCCGGCGGAACGCGCCGCTTACCTGAAGCGCGCGGCGGCGGAGCGGCGGCTTGCCACGGAAACGGCCGGAGAAGAGGAAGAGATCGCGCTGACCAATGAGGAGATCGGAGAGGAGACAGAGCTTTCCGACAGCCGATACGAAGAACTCAAGGCGCACGAACAGTACGTGCTGACGGTGACCGAATTCGGCTACGGCAAGCGTTCGTCGTCCTATGATTTCCGGCTGACCGGACGCGGCGGCAAGGGCATCCGCGCCACCGACGTGTCGAAGGCGGCCGAGATTGGCAGGCTGGTGGCGACCTTCCCGGTCGGCAATGACGACCAGATCATGCTGGTGTCGGACGGCGGCACCGTCATCCGGGTGCCGGTCAACGGCATTCGTTTCGCCAGCCGCGCCACCAAGGGTGTGACCATCTTCAACACGGCTGAAGGCGAAAAGGTGGTTTCGGTCGAGCGGATCTCTGAACCGCAAGCGGACGAAGAAAGCGAAGAAACCGTCGAGGGCGGTGCCGATGCCGCTGCGGCGTCTGACGCCGGTCCGGAGGGTGCGGACTAAGTCCGGCACCCAGGTTTTGACATGGCAACGCCGGCCAGCTGGCCGGCGCGGCAGCAAGTCCAGGCTTTATCAGTAGTGGCGATATGGCTTACGCGGGCCGAAGCCTTCGAAGCGCTTGGTGTTTGCCTTGACGCGGATGCGTTGTGCCTCCTGATGCAGCCCAAATACGGTGGCGATCAGCATGGCGACGGTCATTGCGGTGGCGAGCATGTAGATCAGCATGTGCGTGTTCTCCTGCGCCTAACAACGGATAGATGGGATTTTGGTTTCATCTAATTAAGGTGCAACCTAGTGAACGCTGCGTGAAGGCTTCGTGATCAGCGTGTTCATCTGTCGTTCATGTGCCGGAAAAGGTTCACGGCCGGCGCGCCGATCGGATTTGCCTTTGCGAGAGAGGCTCGCTAGAGCCTGTTCCATCTTGGTGGACGGAAGATGGAACAGGCTCTAGCTTTCATTTGAGCATGATCTCTAGGACAAACGAAAAACCGTTTGTCCGCAAAAACCGGTTTCCACTTTTTGGGATCATGCATTAGAAGCACCTGCCATGACCGAACGCATCGCCCTCTATGCCGGCTCCTTCGACCCGCTGACCAACGGCCATCTCGATGTGCTGAAGGCTTCGCTGGCCGTGGCCGACATCGTCTATGCGGCGATCGGCATCCATCCGGGCAAGCAGCCGCTGTTTTCCTTCGAGGAGCGGGTGAAGCTGATCGAGACCGCGGCGAAGGCGGAATTCGGCAGCGATGGTGCCCGTATCAAGGTCGTCGCTTTCGACGGGCTGGTCATCGACGCCGCCAGGAAGCACGGCGCCTCGATCATGATCCGCGGCCTGCGCGACGGCACCGACCTCGACTATGAGATGCAGATGGCCGGCATGAACGAGACTATGGCACCTGAGTTGCAGACGGTTTTTCTGCCCGCCAGCCCGTCCGTGCGCACCATTACCGCCACACTTGTCCGCCAGATTGCCTCTATGGGAGGCAACATCCGCCCCTTCGTCCCGGCGGCGGTTGCCGGTGCGCTCACCGCCAAATTCGCGAAATAAGATTCCGGAGATAGATATGCAGCTGAAAAAGCTCGCCTCGTTCCTCGTTGTGCTTGCCGGCCTTGTGACCGCATCGGTCTCGGCCTTCGCCGCCGACCCGGAAAACACCATGGTCATCACGCTGAAGGACGGCGACGTCACCATTGCGCTTCGGCCCGATCTGGCGCCAAAGCATGTCGAGCAGATCAAGAAGCTGGTGCGCCAAGGCGCCTATGACAACGTCGCCTTCCACCGCGTCATAGACGGCTTCATGGCGCAGACCGGCGACGTCAAGTTCGGCAATATGAAAAAAGGTTTCAGCGCCGAGGCCGTCGGCACTGGCGGTTCCGACCTGCCCGACCTGCCGGCCGAATTCTCGCAGACCGAACATTACAAGCGCGGCGTGGTCGGCATGGCCCGCTCGCAGGACCCCAATTCGGCCAATTCGCAGTTCTTCATCATGTTCGCTCCGGCACCGCCGCTCGACGGCCAGTACACCATCGTCGGCAATGTCGTCAGCGGCATGGAACTGGTGGATCACATCAAGAAGGGCGACCAGGCGGATAACGGCACGGTCTCCGACCCCGACCGGATGATCAAGGTGCGCATCGCCGCAGACAAGTAAAATTGCCAAATAACTCTGTTTTCTCAAAAGGATATCTGACATGGCCGAAATCAAGGACCGCGAGAACGCGCTCATCATGGAAACGACCAAGGGCACGGTCGTCATCGAACTTTTCCCCGACCTGGCGCCGGGCCACGTCTCCCGCATCAAGGAACTGGCTAGGGAAGGCGCCTATGACGGCGTGGTCTTCCACCGCGTCATCGAAGGCTTCATGGCCCAGACCGGCGACGTCAAGTTCGGCAATTCGAGCAAGCCTTCCTTCGCGCCGTCCCGCGCGGGCATGGGCGGCTCTGAGAAGCCGGACCTGAAGGCCGAATTTTCCAACGCCAACCATGGCCGCGGCACCTGCTCGATGGCCCGTTCGCAGAACCCGAACTCGGCCAATTCGCAGTTCTTCATCTGCTTCGACGATGCCGCCTTCCTCAACCGCCAGTACACGGTCTGGGGCCAGGTCATCGAAGGCATGGACAATGTCGACAAGATCAAGCGCGGCGAGCCGGTGCAGGATCCCGACAAGATCGTGTCGCTGAAGGTCGCGGCCGACGTCAAGTAAGGGCAAACGACAATGATGGGCGTCGTCTGGTCGCTTCTCGGCATCCTGTCCGGCGCCTTCATTGCCATTCAGGCGCCGATCAATTCGCAGCTGGCGCGCGGCCTGGGTCTCCCGGTCGCGGCGGCTGCGTTTTCGTTCCTGTCGGGCGCGATCGTGCTCGGCATCATCTCCGTTACGGTGGTGAAGCTGCAAGGCATCTCGCTCGACTGGAAAGCGCCGGCGCCCTGGCTGTTCGTGGCCGGCGGCATGCTCGGCGGTTTCTATGTCACGCTGTCGACGATCCTGACGCCACGCATAGGTGCTGCCGCGCTGATGGCGTTTCTGGTCGCCGGCCAGTTGCTGGCCGGCATGCTCATCGACCGCGTCGGCTTCCTCGGCGTCGCGGTGCGTGAAATCTCGCTGGGACGCGTTGCCGGCGCGGTGCTGCTCTTAGCCGGAGCGCTGCTCGTCCGGCTCTACTGATGCGCGTCGATCTCTTTGACTTCGACTTGCCGGAGGAGCGC
>NZ_RZRP01000696.1:0-3377 GCF_003997795.1 Mesorhizobium sp. M7A.F.Ca.US.005.03.2.1
ATGAAATTCCGGCGGGTCGTTTCGCCACGCATGAAGGCGTCGACCTCTGCTTCGAGACCGGCCTGAAAGTCACGTTTTTCACGATCGTTCATAGTGCTTGGTCCTCCCGTTTTCTCATTTGCTCACTCGTCCGCAGGCGCGGCGGTCGAGCATTCCTCCCGTAAGGCCCCCGCAATGGCCGCGGCGGCGCGCCAAATTCTCGCACTCCTAGCTTCCGAAGCGGCCCGCGAAAACGGCCAGCCTATCCTTCCACCGCTCGCTCGAAAGCACCTCGCGATTGACCACACCGCGCGGCTCGCGACCATGTTGAACCTCGATTACCGCTTTGACGTCTGCAGCGCCGTTGCCGGCAAAGCACTGGTCGGTCCAGCACAATGCGTGCGGCGCAAGGATGACGTTGTCGAGTTTGAGGATTGCATCGTCAGCATCCGGCGGCTCCTGCTCCAGCACGTCGAGACCGGCGCCGGCGATACGACGCTCCCGCAGGGCTTGTGCCAACGCCTTCTGGTCGACGATCGGGCCGCGCGCTGTATTGATCAGGTAAGCAGTAGGCTTCATCAGGGCGAGCCGCTCGGCACTGACGAGATGACGCGTGTCAGGCGTCAGCGGACAACTTACCGACAGCACGTCGGCGCGACGAAACAGATCTTCCAGTCCGACCAGCTCCACGCCTAGTTCGGCAGCGACCTTCTTGTCTGCAAATGGGTCATGGGCGATGAACCTCATATCGAAGGGCTTTGCCAGGCGAAAAACTTCGGCGCCTATGTTGCCGATGCCGAGCGACCCCAGCGTACGCCCCACGAGCCCGACACCCATATGTTGGGAGCGCTCCTGGAAGCCATGAGGTCCCTTACGGGTGAGGGCGTCCTTCGTGAACAGCTTGCCGGTGAGTGCCAACATAAAGGTGATGACGGATACGGCGACCGGCCGTCTTACCCCATCGGGCGTGATGACCAGAGCGATGCCGGCGCCAGTGCAGGCCTCGACGTCGACAGTATCGTAGCCGACGCCGAAGCGGGCAACGACGGCCAGCCGACCGCTCTTGGGGACACTCGTGGAAACGAAGCGATGAGTGAGAAGGATCAGCGCATCGAAGTCCTCAAGCTGGTCGGCGCGAAGCGGGTTATTCGATTCCAGGAATGTCATCTCGAGGCCTGGCGCCTTGCGCAGAGGCTCCAGGTCGAAGTCGGGATAGGTCAGCGAGCCGTCCGGCATGCGGAAATCACCGGAAAGCGCCACCTTGAACTTTAGGTCGCCCATTCTCTCCTCCGTTCTTACTGGCACCCGGCCCGGATTTTGGAGACCGCGTCGGCGATCGCGTCGTGCAGTATCCAGACGTCGCCCGAATAACAAATGAAGTCGAAGCCTTGTGCGTAGAACTCGTGGCCCTGCTGGACGTTGGGCACCAGGCGCCCGAGCGACTTGTTGTGCCTTTTGGCGGCGGAAACGATTTTGGCCATCGCGGCGATGAAGGTCGGGTGCGCGAAGTCGCCGGGAATGCCGAGCGAGACCGACAGATCAAAGTGACCGACCCACAGACAATCGACGCCGTCCAATCCCGCAATGCCGTCGATGTTCTTGACGCCGTCGGCGGTCTCGATCAGGCAGATGAACACCGAGCGCTGGTTGGCCGCCTCGAACTTATCTGCAACCGAGCCCGGACGGTAACGGTCATGCGCGATCTGCAGCGCCACGCCGCGAGCGCCAGCCGGATGGTATTTCATGGAACTGATGATGTGCTGCGCCTGCTCGACGGTACTCACCATCGGCGCGATTAATCCTTCGGCCCCCATATCCATGGCGCGGGCGAGGAAATGGTAGTCCTGCGATGGCACACGCACCATAACCGGCAGGTCGGCCGCCTCGAAATAGCGGATCGCGCTCTTGACCGTTTCCAGGCTGAAGCCCGAATGCTCCATATCGAAAAAGGCGAAGTCACAGCCAGCGGACTTCAGGATGTGGCCTATCCCCGGCGTCGCGAACTCGGCGACAAGGGTCCCGAGCTTGACGCGTCTGTGAGACGCTAGCGCCTTGAGACTTGGCTCCGACATGAACTTCCCTCCCGTTCGCCCACAAGGGGCGCATTGCGCCTACGCGTTCTTCAAGACGAAGCTTCGACAACAAGGTCGCAGATCGTCACCAGCTTGGTGTCGACGAGCGGCGCGCTCTGCGAATTGAATTCCTCGAAATGGGCTGTCCGGCAGTGGAGCTTGAATGCAGCCTCGCTGTCGTAAATCTCGTAGAGCAGGACCCGGTCGGGCTCGCCGCGCGCCTGCGTCACATCAAAGCGGCGGCAGCCGGCTTCGCTGCGAACCGACGCGGTCGCGTTGGCGTCCACGAGCTCTCGGAATCTGCCCCGGGCACCCGGCTTGAGGCGGAAATCGACCCAGACCACGAAGCCGCTCATCCCTTGCCACCCGCAATTTCAAGATAGCGTCTGGAGACATATTCCAGATGCCTGCGCATAGCCGCTTCAGAGGCGTCTGGATCGCGCGCGGCGACGGCATCAAAGATTTCTCGATGAGCCTCGTAGGCCTTTCGGTCTTCACCTTTGGCCAAAGTTGTGCGCCGCTGTTCCAGCAGCCATTCGGCCAACGCCGCGTGAATGGCTGTGAAGATACGATTGCGGGTGATCACCGCCAGCACGTAGTGGAAGTCCACATCGGTGCGCTCGAAGCGCGTCAGGTCCCCGATCGACTGCCGGTTGATTTCGAGCGCCTCCTTGAGGCCCTCAATATCCTCTGACGTGGCATTGATGGCGGCGTTGCGGGCAAGCCCGACTTCGAAAAACAAACGCGCGCTCTGGAAGTCATGAACCCCGCCAGGAGCCGAAATCATGTGGCGCGCCGGCCCCGAGAGGGCGTCGATCACGAATTGGGGGGTTGGCCGAGTGACGCGGGCGCGCTCGCCGGATTTCACCTCGACAAGCCCCATCTTGCTCAGATGCAGCAGGGCCTCGCGGATTGAAGGGCGCCCGACCCCGAACTGCCGCATGAGTTCCCGCTCGGATGGGAGCCGGTCGGCTTCGGCCAGCTCTCCCTTGCGGATCATCCGCTCGAGGTGCGCTGCAACCTCCTCCGAAAGCTTCCGCGGTTTGATCAGAACGCCGATCATGTGGCATACCTGTTATACCAGTCAGGTACGCTAGGCTCCCAGAGCGCCTCTGTCAACGATCAATTGGGCTGGATAGAGACCGAACAGAGATGCCCAGGCTCGCGCGGCCCGCCTCTTGGATGGCAAGGACGACGATGGGCTGCTCGTAGCAGATCAGCGGCGCAACCTTCACGCCCTCGACCTCGACCACGGGAGTGGCACAGACATGTGCCCTCGCCCCGCTGCGCTGCCTGACCCAGGCAAGCCAGGGCTGCCAAAGGGCG
>NZ_RZRP01000697.1:0-3376 GCF_003997795.1 Mesorhizobium sp. M7A.F.Ca.US.005.03.2.1
GCCCTGTCCGAGGGAAAGGTCGAGGTCCCGCCAGTAGGCGAACTCCTTTTCCCGGACGAAAGCGGTGAGCTTCACATCAAATATGGCGCCGTGCGCGGCGACGACGTGTTCGTCGTCAAGCTCGCAACGGGGTTCTTCAACAATCCGAAATTAGGTCTGCCGCCGTTCTCCGGTTGCATGCTGGTGCTGTCCGCGAAGACGGGTCAGGTTCTTTGCATCCTTCTCGAAGAAGGGGAACTCACCAATCACAGGACCGCCGCTGCAGGCGCCGTCGTTGCGCGTCACCTGGCACCTGCGCGGTTGGAGACGATTGGCATTTGTGGCGCCGGCGTGCAGGCGCGCCTGCAGGCCGACTATTTACGCCGGGTGACGCAATGCCGTGACCTCGTTTTGTGGGCGCGTGATGTCGAGCGGGCGACTGAAGCCGTGCGCGATATCGCGCGGATGGGCTACAGCGCTCGAGTGGCAGCAAGCCCAGAAGAGGTTGCCTCTTCGTCGCAGCTGATCGTCACGACGACCGCGGCCCACCAGCCCTATCTGTTCGCGGGCTCCATTAGGCCCGGCACACACATCACTGCGATGGGCTCGGACACACCCGAAAAGAACGAAATCGATCCGATGATCCTGAAGTCGGCCGCCCTGGTTGTCGCCGACAGTATACCGCAGTGCCTGGTACGTGGAGAGATTCACGCCGCGATAGCGGCCGGTGTCTTGAGACGAGAGGATGTCGTCGAGCTCGGAAATGTCATTTCTGGAAAGGCGGGACGGCGGTCGCCCGAAGACATCACGGTGGCCGATCTGACCGGTGTGGCCGTGCAGGACATCATGATTGCCAAAGCGGTGGTCGCACGAACAACTTGAGGAGTGCCGTATGCAGATTCCCACTTTCGTCCTTGAACGAAGCCAGACGCTTTATGAGAACGATGTCGCCATCAATCTGACGGAGAGCGGCGTTCACCCCGCAGCTATCTCGGAAATCCTGTCTGCAGCCGAATTAGCGGAGCTTGCCGCACTCCCTCTGGGCTACGGATACACGGATGGCAATCCATCGCTGCGCCAGTCGATCGCCGATTGGTACCCGGGTGCGGCTTCGGAAAACGTGCTGGTCGCTCACGGCTCGTCGGAAGCGAACCTGTTGACTTTGATGGCGCTCGCCGAGCGCGGCGACCACATCATCGTTGTCGTGCCAAACTTCATGCAGATCGCCGGCCTTGCTCACAGCCTGGGGATCGACGTCACGCAGATTGCGTTGCGACCGAGCGATGGCTGGCAGCCCGATATCACGGCGCTGGAAGCGGCAATTGGCCCGCGCACCAAGCTGATCACGCTCTGCGACCCCAACAATCCGACCGGTACAACGCTCACCCGATCGTCCCGGCGGGCGCTCGCGGAGCTGAGCGATCGCACGGGTATCTGGTTGCATGTCGACGAAATCTATCGCGGCTCGGAGATCGATTCCACCGATGCGCCAACCATTTTTGGGATGGGCAAACGGGTCATCGTGACGGGAGGACTGGCGAAATCCTTCGGTTGCCCTGGACTGCGGATGGGTTGGATGATCGGTCCGCAAACCCTGGTAGCGGAAGGCCATCGGTTTCAGGACTACACGAGTATCGGCACTGGCGTGGTCTCGCAGTTCGTTGCCGAGAGAGCGCTCGGCGAGCCCGTGCGGAGCAAGTTGCTCTCGCGCGGCCGCCAAATCCTTATCGCCGGGCGTCAGCGGGTAGCGGGGTGGCTCGAAGGGCGCGATGGATGGTCCTGGGTCGTTCCGCAAGCAAGCGGCATGGCGTTCCTTCGCTACGAGATGAACATCCCGTCAGAGACTTTCGTGGAAGAATTGCGCCGTGCCAAGGGCGTGTTCGTTTGCGCCGGCAGTTGGTTCGGTATCGAGGGTCATATCCGCGTTGGCTTCGGCGTCGACCCGCATCATCTGGAAAGCGGTCTGGAAGGCATCGACGAATATCTGCGCGAAAGGCGGTTGTTCAATTGACCGTCACTGTTCATCGCGGCCCTCCGGCTTCGCACCGTAGGCGACGACTTCCAGTTCGACCAGACCGCCGTAGAGCAGTTCGGCGACGGTGCCGATTCGCGCCGGTTTAGAGTCCGGGAAGTATTTTGCGTAGGCGGTGTTGAACTCGTTCGCGTCCTTTGACTCGCGTAAATAGACGTTGACCTTAACGATGTCCGAAAGGCGCAGACTCGCCCGCTGCAGGATGTCTTTCACCTCCAGCATAATGCGATCAGTCTCGGCTGCTACCCCGCCGGTGACGATTTCACCGTCGGGCCCGAAGCCGGCAAGGCCCGACAAGAATACGAAATCGCCGGCGCGGACCGCTTCCGAAATTGCAAGCCCTTCCACATTAGGCCCGGCAATGAATTCAATCGTCATGCTGTTTTCCGATCTGTGTCGATACCAGAAAGCATTCATAAGACGGGCGGCTCGTGATTGGTTATGAGATGTGGCAACTGACCTTTCTGAAAAGAGAAACGACGAGCCCCATACCGCCGTGCAGGCTGGGTGGACGGCAAGGGAGAACGACGTGGCACAACCGATCAATGTCGACCCTGAACATGTCGAACGGCTGATCTTCGACCTCGGCAGGTTCGGAGCACACAGCGGAACCGGCGTCTGGCGCACCGTGTATTCGCCGGAATGGGTCGCGGCAGCCGACCAGTTCGCTGAATGGTGCAGAGAAACGGGTTTGGCTGTGCATAGCGACGCGGTCGGCAATGTCTGGGGAAGGCTTGACGGTGAAGAGCCCGGGCCTTCGATCGTGTCCGGATCGCATATCGACAGCCAGACGCCCGGGGGCCGCTATGACGGTGCCTTGGGCGCGATCGCAGCGCTGGTTGCGGTTGACGCGCTTGCAAAGCAGTTTGGTAAGCCGCGCCGGACATTGGAAGTACTAGCACTTTGCGAGGAAGAGGGAAGCCGTTTCCCTGCGGCAAGCCTTTGGGGCTCGCGCGCCATAACCGGCTGCATCGAGCCGCGCGAACTTGACGAGCTGGTAGACGGCGACGGTGTTTCGATTGGCCAAGCCATGAAGGCTGTCGGGCTTGATCCCGCCGACCTCGGCAAGGTGGAGCGCGATGATATCGACACGTTCATCGAGCTGCACATCGAGCAAGGCCCCGTGCTCGAAGCTGCTGGTCTTGGAGTCGCCCTCGTCACGGCGATCAACGGACTGCGCCACTATCGTGTGGAACTGACCGGAGAGGCAAATCATGCCGGCGCCTTTCCGATGGATGCGCGCCGCGATCCGATGGCGGGGTTTGCGGAAATCGCCGGCGGTCTCATCTCGACGGCGGAACGTTGGGGAAGGCCGGCGGTGACAACCGTGGGGCAAGTCAGCGTCGAACCCAACCTGCCTTCCAT
>NZ_RZRP01000698.1:0-3369 GCF_003997795.1 Mesorhizobium sp. M7A.F.Ca.US.005.03.2.1
GTTCAGCCGCTCCGCGAGCTCGACGGCATAGGCCGGCCCGGCGCCGAACTTCTTCGACAGTTCGTAGGCGGCATGCCCCTTGGTCTGCACCCGCACGAACACGCTGATCGAGCCCGGATCGATGTCGAGAGCCCGCACCACTCGCGTCAGCTTGGTGATCTCGTCCTCATGATCGAGCGAAATGACGCGGATGGCGTATTTCTCCAGCGCCAGCTTGATGTCCGACTGCGCCTTGACCGGGTGCATGTAGAGCATCTCGGCATCGGGGGAAACGGCACGTACGGCGGCGAACTCGCCCGGCGAAGCGACGTCGAAAGCCTTGACGCCGGCTTCGACCAGCGTCTTCAGCACGATCTGCTCGCCATTGGTCTTGACCGCATAGGCGGTCTTGCCGGGGAACATGCCCATGAACTGCCTGGCATCCGCCATCAGCACTTGCGGGCGGAAGCAATAGACCGGATCGTCCGGACGAAGCGCCAGTGCCGCCTCGCGGGCATTCTCGAATCGCTGCATGGACGAATCCTCACTTCGGCTGCGCACAATTAATCCAAGCTAGCGGCTAATGAAAACAATTCTGTGTCTCGTGCGGCTGACGCTGGGGCGCTAGGTCTTTGCCAGCAACGTTTGCCAGCGATCAGGTTTCGGGTGGCTCTTGTCACTGAGTCCGATATGGCTTCTGCCTGACTGACTGGCATTCAGGCCGTCTGGGAGGGCGACTCACATGGCAATAGCCGCGACATCAGCACCGCGCGGGCCGATGGTGCTCAAGGACTGGGGGCAGCTCCTGCTGCTCGGCGCGATCTGGGGCGGCTCGTTCTTCTTTGCCCGCATCGCGGTGGCCGAACTCCCCCCGCTGGTGCTGGTGCTGTTTCGCGTCGCCATCGCCGCGATCGCGCTGCAGATCTATCTCGGCCTGCGCGGTCCGTCCTTCCGCCTCGCACTTCCGCATGCAGGCCTGTTCTTCCTGCTGGCGCTCACCAACAATGTCGTGCCCTTTTCGCTGATCTTCGCCGGCCAGACGGAGCTTGGCGCCGGCGTCGCCTCGGTGCTCAACGCCACGACGCCGTTCTGGACGCTGATCCTCGCCAATGCGCTGACATCGGACGAAAAGCTCTCCTGGAACAAGCTCGCCGGCATTGCGCTCGGCATCGCCGGTACGGCCGTCATGATCGGCCCCGGCCTGCTTTCCGGGCTTGGCGGCCCGGTCTGGGCCAAATTCGCGCTGATCGGCGCTTCGCTGTCCTATGGCATTGCGCTGATGGTCGCCCGCCGCTTCAAGGGCGTGCCCTCGCCGGTCGTCGCCACCGGGCAGTTGACCGCTTCGACCATCATCATGATCCCGATCGTGCTCTTCACCTACGGCCCATCCGGCGTGTTCTCGGCCTCGCCGCCGGTATGGGCGGCGGTGCTGGCGCTGGCACTTCTGTCCACAGCCGTCGCCTACATCCTCTATTTCAACCTCGTCGCCTCGGCGGGCGCTACCAACGCCTCGCTGGTCACGCTTGTCGTGCCGGCCAGTGCCATGCTGCTCGGCTTCCTGTTCCTAGGCGAGCGGCTGGAGCTGTTCGAAATCGGCGGGGGGGTGCTGATCGCGCTCGGCCTCATCACCATCGACGGGCGCGTCCTTGGAAGACGTTAGCGCGTCCTTTGAACCCCCACATCGCCGCGAAAGTCGAATTCGACTTTCGCGGCGGTAGCGCTGCCATGACACGGCAGCGACACGAGCCGGCCACATTTTATTCACAGGTCTGAAGTCGGTATTTGCCTAGGAGTTTCAAAGCCTAACGGCAAAAGACATGTCGCGGATTTCACAATCACGTCGCAATGCAGCACATTTTCCGCTTGCCTGTGGCACAAATGAACCTAGACTCCATGACATAGCTCTTTAAGAGGAGGCTATGTCATGGGACTTACGAGGCCTATCAACGCATTGATGATCTGTGCTGCGTTCGCCTTTATCGGAGCCCTCATTATGGGCTTCCTTCCCTGACCGCCAAAGCGGGGAAGACCAGCACCCAAATAGTCCAACCAATTCAAAAGGCCGGGTTTTCCCGGCCTTTTGTTGTTGAGCCCGACCTCATGCCGCGGCTGATCCGGCGGCCGCCGCCTCGTGCGAGCGAATACCGATCATATGGCAGATGGCAAAGACCAGATCGGCGCGGTTCATGGTGTAGAAGTGGAAATCGCCGACACCGCGCTCGACCAGGTCCATGACCTGTTCGGCTGCCACCGCCGATGCCACCAGCGCATGCGTCTGCGGGTCCTTGTCGAGGCCTTCGAAACGCTCCGCCAGCCAGCCGGGCACATGCGCGCCCGCCCTCGCGGAAAAGTTCGCGACCTGCTTGAAACTGTGAACCGGCTGGATGCCCGGCACGATCGGGATGTAGATGCCGGCGCGGCGAACGCGCTCGACATAGCGCTCGTAGAGATCGTTGTCGAAGAAGAACTGGGTGATCGCCCGCGTCGCGCCATTGTCGACCTTGCGCTTCAGCATCTCGATGTCGGTGGCGAAATCGGGGCTTTGCGGATGCTTTTCCGGATAAGCCGCGACGGAGATGTCGAAATCCGCGATCGTCTTGAGCCCGGCGACCAGTTCCGCGCCATTCTCGTAGCCACCGGGATGCGGCCGGTAGGGCTCGCCGACGCCGGAGGCCGGGTCGCCGCGCAGCGCCACGAACCGGTTGATGCCGATCGATTTGTAATCCCGGATGACCGCATCGACCTCGTCGCGCGTTGCCCCGACGCAGGTCAGATGCGCCGCTGCAGGAATACCGGTTTCCGTCAAGATGCGCTTTACAGTGCGCGCGGTGCGCTCCCGTGTCGAGCCGCCGGCGCCGTAAGTCACCGAGACGAATTTCGGCTTCAGCGGCTCCAGCCTTGTGACCGTCTCCCACAGCCTCGCTTCCATCTCGTCCGTCTTCGGCGGGAAGAATTCGAAGGAAACCCTGACCTTGTCGCCGATGTCGGGGCGGCGGGAAAAGCGGAACTGGTTCATGCGATTTCCCCCATCGAGTTCTCTTTGGCCTGCCTTGTGTCGTTGGAAGGATCGGCAATCAGCAGGCGCCGATCGCGGCCGAGCCAGAGTTTCACGGTGAGCCTCGCCTCATTGCCACCGCGCGGCTCGAACTCCTGGGCATCTTCGAGATCGAGGCCGGCTTCCGAAAACCAGTCGGCGATCTGCCGGTCGGAAAAGCCGAGCCGCATATGCGCATGCTCCTCGCGCAGGAATTCCAGCGCATGCGGCGCGAAATCGACGATGACCAGGCGTCCTGCCGGACGCAAAAGCCGAGCCGCCTCGTGGATGGCGCGGGCGGGATCGTCGAGATAGTGCAGCACCTGATGGATGGTGACGAGATCGAAGGCATCGCG
>NZ_RZRP01000699.1:0-3365 GCF_003997795.1 Mesorhizobium sp. M7A.F.Ca.US.005.03.2.1
ACAGGGATCAGCGCCAGCAACGCAATGAAGGTGCTGTTGCCGATGCCCCAGATCCAGTTGAGGAAGAAGGCGCCCCAGTTCCAGCGGTCGAGTTCGGCTGGAATTTCAGCCGGCTGGTTGAGCGGTTGTCCGGCCATCATGTCCCCAATCGGTAACGTACGGACTGATTCTAGCGCATGCGCTCCTCGATGCGCAAAATCAAAGTTTTGCAACCCCGGTCCGGTCTTGTTGGACAGCCGGCGAAAATTCGCTTTCACGGCACGGCTTGCCGGCTTCAGCGCGGCGCTGATCGAGCGCTCCGCCGCAACCCCGTTGAACAGCGACGGCGTGCGGCCGGAAAAGACTTCCGGCCAGAACCGCGATGCCGATTGCAGGAAAGACATTTGTGCCGCAAACGCGCCTTCGGCCATAGCGGCGGTCTTCTCGTTGACCGCACGCGCCGTCTCCGTACTCCATGGCTGGCGGCTCGCGCCATCCATGGCCATCAACGGCAGCCGCATCATCGCCACCAGCGGCGCCAGCATCAGGTCGCCGCCGATGCTGGCCGCTTCTCGCGTCCGTCGGCTCTTGCCGGTTTTTCTCATGGAAACAAACCCCTTGTGGCGGCCGAATCAGCCGCTGCCCCACACACTACGCGCTTGTGATGGAATTCGTTCCCTCGCCGCTTCGGCATGGTCTCAAGGCTGGGCGCGCCCGCCGAAGAGCGCCCAGCCAAGGGGTCGAGTTCTACCGCTTGCGAAGATCGGCTTGCGCCAGATCCAGCGCCTTCGAGATGCGGTCGCAGGCCATATCGATCGTATCGCGGGTCCAGATCAGCGGCGGCGACAGGATCATCGTGTCGCCGGTGGCGCGCAGCATCATGCCATTCGTGATGGCGTGATCCCGCACGGTTACCGCCGCACTTCCAGCCGGCAGGAACCGCTCCTTGGTCGCCTTGTCCTTGACGATCTCGATCGCGCCCATCAGTCCGATCGAACGGACCTCGCCGACCAGATCATGTCCGGCAATGCGCTCCTGCAACGCCTTGGCGAAGTAAGGGCCGGTGTCGTTCCGGACGCGGTCGACCAGCCCTTCGCGCTCGATGATCTCGAGGTTCTTCAGCGCCACGGCGCAGGCCACCGGGTGCCCGGAATAGGTGTAGCCATGGTTGAACTCGCCGCCCTTCTCGACCAGCGTCGAGGCGATGCGGTCGCCAACCAGCAATGCCGACAGCGGCTGATAGCCCGAGGTCAGCGCCTTGGCCGTGGTGATCGTGTCTGGCTCGATGCCGAGTGTCTGTGCGGCAAACCATTCGCCGGTGCGTCCATAACCGGTGATGACTTCGTCCAGCATCAGCAGGACATCGTATTTACGGCAGATGCGCTGCACTTCCGGCCAATAGCTCGCCGGCGGTATCTTCACGCCGCCGGCTCCCATGATCGGCTCGCCGATAAACGCGGCAACCTTGTCGGCGCCGGCTTCGAGGATCGCCTCCTCGACAGCCCCGGCCGCGCGCAGACCGAAATCATGATCGCTCTCGCCAGGCAGCGCCAGCTCATAGGCATAGGGCATCATCACATGGACGATGTTGGGCACCGCACCGTTGAGCTGCTTGTGCATACCATCCATGCCGCCGAGCGAGGTGCCGGCAACGGTCGAGCCGTGATAGGCCATCTTGCGCGAGATGATGCGGTTCTTCTCCGGCTTGCCCTCCAGCACCCAATAGTGGCGCACGAGGCGCAGCGCGGTGTCGTTGGCTTCCGACCCGGAAGAGCCGTAGAATACCTGGTTGACGTGCTTCGGCGCGATCTCCGCCAGCTTCTTGGACAGCAGCACTGGCGTCGGCGTCGAGCATTTGAAGAAGGAGTTGTAGTAAGGCAGTTCCTTCATCTGGGCATAGGCGGCCTCGGCCAGCTCGTCACGGCCATAGCCGATGTTGACGCACCACAGCCCGGCCATGCCGTCGAGGATTTCAGCCCCCTCGGAATCGTAGATGAAAGGGCCGTTGGCATGGGTGATGATGCGCGACCCGGCCCCGCGCATTTCCTTGTGGTCGGTGAACGGATGCAGATGATGCGCGGCGTCGATCTGCTGAAGCTGCGTCAGCGAATAATTCTGATAGGTCATGTCTGATCTTCCCTCTGGATTCTATCCGGCCAAGCCGGGGCGAATGCTTCAGAGGCAGAGAGGTGGCGAATAGCCGATGCGGGCACACAGCCGCAAAAGCTCGGCGCGCAGCGTGCGCGGTGACGGCGTCACCGCGACCCGCAATGCGCGAGCCTCAAATGCGTCAATCAACGTCCTGACGAGAGCCATGGAAGCCACCTTAGAGCAAAGGCTGCTCGAGGAGAACCACCCTTTGCTTGGCCCATAACTGAATGACTCTAGGCCTTGGCTGTCAGCGCCCTTTGCAGGAAGACATATTTCATCGCCGTCTGCGCCGCCTGCGGCCGGCGGTCGCCACGCCCGCCATGGCCGCCCTCGGTCTCCTCGAAGAACAGCGTCCTCGCATGGCCGGCTTCCTGCAAGCGGGCGGCCATCTTGCGCGCATGGCCGGGATGGACTCGATCGTCAGCGGTCGATGTGGTCAGCAGCACAGGCGGATAGGCGGCAGCGGCGTCGACATGCTGGTAGGGCGAGTAGGCTGAAAGCCACTTCGCGTCTTCGGGTTTCGACGGATCGCCATATTCGGCCATCCACGAGGCTCCAGGCGGCAATTCGGCGTAACGCAGCATGTCGAGCAGCGGCACCTCGATGATGACGGCGCCGAAAAGCTCGGGATGCTGCGTCAAGGAAACGCCGGTCAGCAAGCCGCCATTCGAACCACCCTGGATGCCGAGCGAGCTTGCTGTCGCGATGCCGCGCTTGACGACGTCCTGCGCGACCGCTGCGAAATCGTCGAATCCGTTTTGGCGATTGCCCTTGAGCGCCGCTTGATGCCAGGCCGGGCCGAACTCGCCGCCGCCGCGGATGCATGCCTGCACATAGGCATTGCCTTTCTCCAGCCACAGCTTACCACGCACGCCGGCATAGCCGGGCAGCAGCGGCACTTCGAAGCCGCCATAGCCGTAAAGCAGCGTCGGCACCGGACCTTTCTGGTCGCGCCGCCTGACGACGAAATAGGGGATCATCGTGCCGTCCTTGGAGCGCGCCTCGAACTGTTCCGAGATCAGCGGCGAGGCATCGAAACGCGCCGGCTGCGACTTCACGGTGGCGAGCGTCTCGCCATTGTCGTCGGACCAGATGATCGAACTCGGGGTCAGGAAATCGGTGAAGGAGAAGGACACACTCGAGCCGAACTGCTCGGCATGACTGATGCCGACATTGCCGTTTTCGGGCAGCGCCACCGGTTTCAGCGACCAGTTGCCATCCATGCGCTCGCAGAC
>NZ_RZRP01000069.1:0-13444 GCF_003997795.1 Mesorhizobium sp. M7A.F.Ca.US.005.03.2.1
AGCACCTCATCCGACAGGTTGAAGGTGTGCTTGAGGATCGCCAGCCCCGCCATCAGCCGGGTCGGCAGCGGCGGCATGCCGGGGCCGTCCGAATAGACGGCGCCGAAACGCTCCTCCAGCACCGGCCGGTCGATCGCCTGCTTCATGTTGATGATCTGATCGAGCCTGGAGCGGAACAGGTCCTGCTCTCCCGTCTCGCGTGGCTTGGACATTCGCCGTCCCCTCGATTCGCCGCCGCCGAACCGAGTGAATCACGCTCCGCAGCACAAGGGAATCGCAAAACCGAATTGCAGGAAAACAGCGTCCAAATACCGCTAATCCTGCAATTCAAAAGACGCTATCCGCCTCAATCAAAAGGCCAGATCAATGGCTTGCGGATAGTTCACGGTCGACGAGCTGGCGGCCACGCATCAGGCTGGAGATCCATCAGCGTTTACATCGTTTTTCAACGGGCGGCTCAAGCTCCGTGTTGTTGCGCGGCGCGCAGCTTGTCGAACGCCTCTTAGACCGTCGTGTGCCGGAAGAGGATATCCTCTGGAATTTCGGCATCGACATTCCGACATCACACATCCGTGATAAAGGCGTTTGCGGCTCGACGGGACCCTCCAACCCGAGGTCGCGAACAGAACCTGAATGACTGCCTCGTTTGCTATATGCGAATTGTCCGTGGGCGCCGCCAGGAGCTGGAACCGGCCAATCGACTTTAATTCTGGCTAGCTGTGCCCAGAATCGAGAAAAACGCCGGATTCATGCAGGCACAGCGGCCAATTTGCAGGAACCACCCCCCTGGGCACTGCTACTTATCTGGAATGAGGGGACTGTGGAGCTTCCGTCAAAAGGAAGCCAGATGTTCCGGGTTGAGGCCGTAGATCATCGTGGTCGTGTGAACATGAAGTGATGATAAAGCCGGCAAACAGGGAGGATAAAATGAGCCAATACTCATATAATCGTCGTGCGCTTATGAAGGCAATGCTGGCGATTTCGGCGACCCCTTGGGGGATTAACTCGAGGGCGTTCGCCTCGTCGTGCGACGATCGCATCCTGCGAATCGGCGGACTGGGTGGAGGCCCTGATTCGATGAACCCCTTCGCCACTTGGGGCTCCTTTTGGCCCTTGGCTATTTGCTATGATTTCTTGGTCTGCATAGACGCCCAGCGATACGACGATCGAAAGGGCTTTGCCCAATCTTGGTCCGTCGCCGACGACAACCTCACTTGGACCTTCAAGATCTGGCCCGGCATGAAGTGGTCGGACGGCCAGCCTGCTACCGCTAGGGACGCGGCGTTCACTTATAGTTATTTGCACGATTCCATAGGCAAGCCCGACGAGCTAAACGTCGGGTGGAACAGCACCAGCGGTCTTGAGAACGTCGAGTCCATCAAAGCGTTCGACGACGAGACTTTGCAGATCGTGACCAAGTTCCCCGCGACCTGGCCAATAGACAATATCATAATGATCGTTCCCGAGCACATTTGGAAGGACATCAGCTATGCTGACGCACGCGTAACCTTCCGCAACGATCCGCCTTTGGTGGGTACGGGACCTATGATCGTTTCGGAGTTTCACCAGGGCCAGTTTACACGCCTGACGCCGAACCCCTATTTCCGTACGGGGAAGCCCCAAATCGCGGGGGTGATCCTGCGGTCCTTCGATGCCGCCGATCCGATTGCGCAAGGTCTTAAGAGCGGGGAACTCGATTATGGCAACTACCTGACGTCCGCCCAGTGGGCTGATCTCTCGAAGGATCCCGACATTGTAGTCGGTGAATCCCGCATAGCTCAGAAAACCTATCTCGCCTTCAACACCGCTTCGGGAGATGGCGCAGGTAGCACCAAGGCTCTGCAGGATCCGGCGTTTCGCGATGCGCTCGGCTACGCGATCGATCAGAAGGCCATCGTCGATCGAGCCATGCGCGGACACGCCGACCCTGGTGTCGGACTCGCAATGCCGGTGGCGGCCGATTACTATTCAGATCTGAACGACATCAGGCGCCACTTCGATCTCGCCGAAGCCAACCGCCGGCTTGACGCCGCAGGGTACCGGGACACGAACGGCGATGGCATTCGGGAGGACAAGGACGGGAAGAGTTTCCAGCTAGAGCTGGTGTCTGGACCTTCAGCAAATATAGAGATGCCGGTCGCGGCAGTGCAGTTTATCGCTGGCTGGTTGGAGCAAATCGGTATCCCTGTATCGGTGACTCGGCTCGACTCCGGTGCGCTGAGCGCCCGCGCCGCAGCTCCGGCGAAAGGCGGCGGAGGGTGGGATCTGCTCATTTCCGATACCTGGCAAGGCCCAACACCTAAAGACCTGCTCATCTTCGGCAGCAGCAATTCCATCGGCATCAAGAACAAGGCGTACTGGACGAATGCGGAGTTCGACAAACTGTTCGCGGAGGTGCAGGTCACCGTTGACCTCAAGAAAAACCAAAAGCTGGTCGACCAGGCAGCGCGACTAATTTATACTGAAGCGCCTTACATCGTACTATGTTACCCCACCCTGCTCGAAGCCCACCGGAGGGATTGCTTCGAGGGTTGGGGAAAGCAAGGCATCATGTCGATGGACAGCTACTTCCCATTCGATCGCTTGAAGCCGGTGCCCGCGCCGTGAACGGAGGGGGAGGGAGCCGTCACATCCTGCGCATCATCGTCAGGGCCTCTATAACCCTCCTGATGGTGGCAGTCCTGAACTTCATCCTATTCCGAGTTATTCCAGGTGACCCTGCATCTCTTTTGCTTGGCGGGGCGCGCGTCAGCGTCACCGCCGAGCAGATTGAGGCGCAGAACCAACGTTGGGGCCTTGACCGGCCGCTGTTCCCGGACCAGGCGGTCGACTACCTGTCGGCAACACTCCGCGGCGATTTCGGCTACAGCTTCAAGTTCAGGGGCAGGCATGTCGCAGACCTGATAGCGGAACGCCTGCCGGACACCATAGTCCTAGTCGGGGTTGCTCAGATAATGGCAATCGTTATTGGGGTGATGCTTGGGATCTACGCAGGCTGGCGCCGGGGAGGAGCCGGCGACCGTATCGCAACCGGAGCCTCTCTGGCGCTCTATTCTACGCCGGCTTTCTGGCTCGGCATGATCCTGGTGGTAATCTTCAGCACGGCATTGGGTTGGCTCCCGGGCTATGGTGCATACTCGCCCGGCCTGATCACGGGCTCTCTTGGTTCGTTCCTCGACTACCTGCAACATCTCACGCTTCCCGCCACTGCGGTGGCGCTTGGGCTAATCGGCCAGTACGTCGTCGTCGCTCGTGCCGCAATGAGTGACGTACTCACCGAGGATTACATGGTAACCGCACGGGCGAAAGGGCTGACCAACGGTCAAATGCTGATGCGTCATGCATTTCGCAATGCAATGCTACCGGTCGTGACCTTGATCACCCTCAATATTGGCTATGTGGTCGCCGGGGCCATCACTGTCGAAGCCGTTTTCGCCTGGCCGGGTATCGGCGGGCTGACGGTGGAAGCACTCAACGCACGGGACTACCCAGTCCTTCAAGGCATATTCCTGTTGCTTGGCGTTTCAATTGTTCTCGCAAACCTCGTAGCCGATCTTGCCTACAGCCTTCTAGATCCGAGGGTCCGACAATGAGCGACAATATTGTTCGATATTGCCCGCGAGGCCGGGCGCGCGCAATAAAAGGCTTTCTGCGTCAATTTCTCAGCTATGGCGGTGCTCAGGTGGGCCTCGTATGTCTGGTATTCTTTCTTGTTGTGGGAGCGGTCCCCAATATTCTGGCGGGACCGCTCCAGACTGCGATCAATGCAACTGGCGATTTCCTCGCACCCCCATCAGGCGAGCATCTGCTCGGCACGGACGAAATCGGGCGGGACGTGCTCAATCTGGTCCTCCATGGTGCCCGGATCTCGCTTACGATTGCGCTACTCGCGACTGTGATCAGCCTCGTCGTTGGGACTACAATCGGTACGACCGCTGGCTACTATGGTGGCAGGGTCGACGTCTGGCTGATGCGCTTGACAGACTTCTTTTTTGTCATGCCGTCCTTCGTGCTGGCGCTGGTCATTACACCCGTGGTTCTCGAGGTGATGGGGCGCGGTGGAGAAATCCTGGGCTTCCGTCCTTCTCTTTTCGTGATCATTGTCGTTATAGGCATGACAAGCTGGTCCTTTGTTGCACGTATCGTCCGGAGTCAGACACTGTCGCTTAAGGAGCGACCATTCATTGATCGTGCGCGCGTTGCGGGTAGCAGTAATTTCGGCATCATGGTGCGGCACATCCTCCCCAATCTCGTGCCGCAAATCGCAGCCAATGGTGCGCTGGTGGTCGCCAGCGCAATCTATGTCGAGACATCGCTCTCATTCCTTGGACTCGGGGACCCGTTGCAGCCTTCATGGGGCACTTTGCTTTCGCTCGCTCAGCGCGCCGGCGCGGCCAGTGCTGGAGCCTGGTGGTACCTCGGCGCCCCAGGACTGTGCGTACTCACGGTTTCGCTTAGCTTCGTCCTGATTGGCAGTGCCCTTGACGACACGTTCAATCCACGGCGGAGGGTGATCCCATGACCAGCTCCTCCCAGGACAAAACACCGCTTCTGGAAATAGACCGGCTCTCTGTCGATTATGGGCTCAAGGGCGTTTCATTGCGAGCAATCGACGGCGTAAGCTTCGCGCTCCGAGCCGGAGAGGCCGTGGGCCTCGTCGGAGAATCGGGCAGTGGCAAGACCACGACCGCGATGGCGATCGCTGGTCTACTATCACCCAACGCGCGGGTCAGCGGCGGCCAAGTGCGCTATCGTGGCAACCGACTGCCGATCGACGATGATGCGGCGATGCGGCCACATCGCTGGAGCGAAACGTCCGTTGTCTTCCAGGGCGCGATGAACGCACTTAATCCTGTTCACCGCATTATCAAGCAGATCGCCGAGCCATGCATGCTGAAGCTCGGCATGTCGCGGGGCGAGGCGACCAAGCGGGGAAGTGAGTTGCTTCAACTGGTCGGCATCCCGGCGGATCGTGGTTCCGCCTACCCTCACGAGTTGTCGGGCGGAATGCGACAAAGGGTGATGATTGCCATGGCGCTCGCGTGTCGACCTTCGATTATCATTGGTGACGAGCCCACCACAGCGCTCGACGTCATCACTCAGGCTCAGATCCTTAACCTGCTAGGCGACTTGCGATCGCAGTTGAGCCTCGCCCTGATTTTGATCACCCACGACCTTTCTGTGGTGGCTAAGTGTTGTGATCGCGTAATGATCATGTACGCGGGCCGCATCGTCGAGGATGGCACTGTCGCCGAGATTTTCGCCCAGCCCAAACATCCCTACACCCGACAGCTGATCGAATCGATCCCGAACCCAGCGAGCGGCAAAAAGATGATCCGGCCAATACCGGGTGATCCTCCCAACTTGGTGAATCGACCCTCGGGCTGCGCTTTCCATCCGCGTTGCCCGTCGGTCATGGGGGGGTGCGCGACCGAAGTCCCCAGCCTCAATAAGTTCGGGCGGGGACGTGTCGCCTGTCACCTTCACCGGTCCTTGACGCAAGAAGACAAGGTCGCTGTTCATGCCTGACACTGCCGGCATCCTGCGTCTCGAGAGCCTGCAAGTTCATTTTCCTATCCAGGGCGGTCTGTTCGACCGTGTCCTGGGCCGATCTGTCGGCGCCATGCGCGCGGTAGACGGGATCGACCTCAACGTCGGGCGGGGCGAGATCGTCGCCCTGGTCGGCGAATCGGGAAGCGGCAAGACCACTGTGGGCCGCGTCATCACCAAGCTTGCCAAGCCGACTGGCGGCAGAATGCTGTTCGAAGGCCGCGACATGAGGTCGGTAGAGGGCTTCTCGGCTCTACGTCCGTACCGGCGTCGCGTGCAAATGATCTTCCAGGACGCTTATCAGGCCCTCAATCCGCGACACACCGTGTTCGACATCGTGGCGGAGCCGTTGCAGTCCCTGCGGCTGGTCGGTAACGCCACTCAACTCGCCGACCGGGTGAGTGAAGCGCTTGCGGCCGCTGGGCTCAATCCTCCCGGCGATTTCTTCGCCCGCTTCCCGCACGAGCTATCCGGCGGGCAGCGCCAGCGCGTCGTGATTGCAGGAGCGCTTGCCGTCCGGCCGGAACTCATCGTTGCTGATGAACCTGTATCGATGCTCGATGTCTCGATACGCGCTCAGATTCTTCAGGTCCTGGTTGACTTGCGCGACAGGCACAACATGGCGCTGCTGTTCATCACCCACGATTTGCCCCTTGCCTGGCTGATCGCCGACCGGATTGCGGTCTTGTATCTTGGAAAATTGGTCGAGATTGGTAGCGCCGACGAGATCACATTCAACCCTCGCCATCCGTATACCGTCGCCTTGCGCAACGCCACACCGCAGATTGGCGGCAACGCAGGTCGCGCCGAGTTGCCGGCCCTGCAGGGCGAGGTTCCAAGTGCCGCGCGCGTGCCGAAGGGCTGCCGTTTCCATCCTCGTTGCCCGCTTGCCTTCGACCGTTGCAAAGCTGAGGAGCCGCCGGCGATCGAAGTTGGACCACAGCACCTGTCAGCCTGCTGGCTCGCTAAGTGAAAGGCATGCAATCAGCGCCACCCCAATGAGCGTATTCCATCTGGTATTGCACAGGCAGGTGGGCTGGAACACCACCATGCAGATAGAATGCTGAGACCCGTCGAAATTGGCCACTCCATCTTGAATCAGTCTCAATGTCTGGGAGGCACTCTGAAGTGTGTAATGAACTAGGCCCGATTAAACCGCCAACGCCGCGATACGAAGTGGTTTTGCAGACCGGCTTGCGCGTTCCAATGCGGGACGGCGTTGAGCTCGCCACGGACCTGTATCGGCCTATTGGTTACACTGGGGAACTCGGGTCAATCCTTATCCGAACTCCATACGGTAAGACGCCCTATCGCTGTCCGGTTGAGCCTCGCCACAAAGTGGCAAGAATGTTTGCTGGACAAGGGTTCGCTGTACTTGTGCAGGAGCGTCGTGGCGTCTTCGATTCCGGCGGCGTATACGCTAGGGAACATATAGGGGACGACGGTTATGACACGCTGTCCTGGATTTCGCAGCAGCCATGGTCGAATGGACGCGTGGGCACATATGGGTGCTCGGCGCTTGGTATCGCGCAGGTTTTGCTGGCGCAGTTGTGCCATCCAGCCCACCGATGCGCAATTGCGCAGGGATCGGGCGGCGCGAACGGCTCTGCCGGAGGGCGATATCGCAACGGGGATCTCCGTCTCGGCGGTGCGGTGGAGGTTGCCGCGTTTGTCCCCTGGTTCCACCAAACCGCAGCGAAGGACCGGTCCCGAGTGCAACCGAAAAGCGATGAGGAGTATCAGCGGGCTTTCGCGTCGCTGCCGCTCGTCAACATGCTTAAGAGCCTTGGGGGACCGCCGACTGACTGGGAGGACTGGGTCTCGCGTGACCCAGGCGATCCCTGGGGGGATCGGAATGGGATGCTTAGCGAGGACTCGACCATCGACGTCCCAGCCCTGTTCGTGAACTCGTGGTACGACGTGGGGGCTGCCGACGCGCTTCACCAGCAGCGCGTTTTTAGTGCTCGCGGATTGAGCCCGGCGGCACGCGATCACCAACATATCATTCTGTCGCCAGCCACGCATTGTGGCACCGAGAGTCTCAAAGCCCCGACGGTTATCGGCGAGCGCGAGCTGGGCGACGCGCGCCTGGATTGCTGGCAGATCTACCTGGACTGGTTCGACTGCTGGCTGAACGACAAGCCCGACCGGATCGAGGGAATGCCCCGCGTCCAGTACTACGTGATGGGTCGCAACGAGTGGCGTGCCGCGTCAGAATGGCCCCCTCTTGGTGTGGAACTGCAGCACTGGTTCCTCCGCAGCGGCGGGAATGCCGCGACCCGTCTAGGCGACGGGACTCTTGATGTAGAGCCTCCGAGTGCCGACGAGCCGGCTGACACGTTTACCTACGACCCTGGGGATCCGGCGCCGTTCTTGGGGATGGACGGCGGGAAGTCAAGTGGAACTACTATAGGACCCCGCGATTACCAGGACGTCCAGCTTCGTCCAGACGTCCTCTGCTTCACTTCACCGCCCCTCACAGAGGGCATGGAGGTTACCGGATTTGTCCGGGCGGTCCTCTTCGTCTCTTCTTCGGCCCCGGACACGGACTTCGTGGCCAGACTGTTGGACGTACATCCCGATGGCCGTGCGATTGACGTGGTGGACGGGATACTGCGCGTCCGCTATCGCGAGGGCTTTGATCGGGCTGTTTTCATGGAACCGAGCGTTATATGCAAAATCGAGATTGATCTCGACGCCACAAGTAATTGGTTTCCGGCCGGCCATCAAATTCGCCTGGAAATCACTAGTTCGGCCTTCCCGCGGTTCGACCGCAACCTGAATACGGGAGGTAACAACTGGGACGAAACTGAATGGGTAGTGGCTCGGAACACGATTCATCACTGCGAGCAGTTCCCCTCCCACGTACTGCTTCCTGTGATGACAGCGATGGGGTCCCATGCCGGCAAGGCGAATTTGAACAGCATCGCTAGGTGTTTAGATTGTGGTATTCGGCTTTGCCCCCCGCCTTGAACGGGTTGTTTTGAAGTGCTGCGCTTCGAGATGATGACAAAACGTGGTCTGTGTGAACAGCCACAAGCATCAGGAAAGGAAGCGCAGCATGAAAAATTATGCCGGACTGGACGTCTCCGTGAAAGAGACCACCGTTTGCATCGTGAGAAGGGCGCCGAATTTGCCGAGAGATGAAGGTTGCTAGTCATCCGGACGATCTTGCTGACGCATTGAAGAACCCCGCATGGAATCTCGCCCGGATCAGGCTTGAAGCCGGCCCCTTATCCCAATGGTTGGTCTGGCGGCAGCCGGACTACGTGACCTGTATCGAGCCCCGTCATTCCAAGGCGTTCTCAAGGCACAGGTCAACAAGACCGACCGCAACCATGCTCGCGGCATCGCGCAGATATGCGGGTTAACCTGTTCCGGCCCGTGCATGTCAAGAGTAAGCGGTATTCTCGGGCCACGGCCTTGAGCTCGAGCTTGTTGATGTAGACCCAAGGCAGGAGATCGTCGATCTGGCTGTTGGGGTGGCCGTTGACGATCCTGGTGAGGACATCGGCGAGATAAGCCGAGCGGTTCGACACCATTGAGCTTGCAGGTTTCGATCAGCGAGGCGATGACTGCCCAGTGTTCGGCGCCGCCGTCAGAGCCTGCGAAGAGCGCGTTCTTGCGGTTGAGCGCGAAGACTGATTCATTATGCACCCCCTCTTCAAATGGCGGGAAACAGCGATTTCTGATTATCGTCGTTGATGATACGCGGAGATTTGCGCGCCAAATCGGCCTTGATCCGTTCATCTTCAAGGTCGCTGGCGCGGATCTGGTAGGGCGCGCCGCGCATGACCTGCTCGGCTGGTAATATGCCGTCCCTGACGAACCGGCGGATTTTGACGTGCGACACGCCAAGCTTCGCGGCCGCGTCCGACATGGTAAGCCACTCGCCGTTCTTGTCGGAAGACCGATAGCCGCTGATCTTGTGCACCGTGCGCAGGGATTGGACGCGTCGCGCCGTCCAGGTCTTTCCCTGACCCGTCTTCATGCCCATGCGGTTGAGTGTGGCGGCGATTTCGGCATCCGACCATCGCGTTGCCATGGATCGCATGACCGCCAGAGCCTCCTCAGGCGTACTCTGGCCATGCTCTCCGGATTTGGACTTGCGAACCCTTACCTGGGAATGCTGGCCCCCATGCCAATGGATGGTCAGGATCACATCGCGCGCGTCGTCATCGACGTCCGCCACAATGTCCTTGATGAGCGCGCGCAGCAGTTGCTGACGGAACCGCATATCGACACCCGGCGCATTCCAGGCGGCTTCGAGATCCTGGGCGAGGCCGGTGAAGTCAGGGATCGCGTCGACAGGCTCCATACGCTGGACTTCACTGAGCCGGGCCTCGCAGGTCTCCACGCGCCTGAGCCTAGCTTCCCAGTTCCTCTCGAGCTGGGCCGCTATAAGCCGGTTCTCCGGGTCGCAGGCGGCGTAGCGGCGCTCGGCGAGCGATGCCTCATAGCGTGCCTGCTGCAGGTCCATCTCGATCATCTGCCGCCGCCTGGCTTCGCTCTCCAGCTGCATCTGTTCAGCCTCCAACGCCGCCTCGATCGCCATCGGCGCAACCGCCTCCAAGGCTTCGCGGGCCACCGCCGCATCGGTGCGAAAGCCGTTGAACGACATGCATCGCGCCTGCGCCATCATGGTGTTCTCGCAACGATAGACCGGGTAACCTTGGCCACGTCCGGCATACGTGACAACCAGTCTTCGCCCGCATCGACCACAGGAGAGAAGACCCGGGAGCAACGCGCGACCGCCGCGGCCCGACTTGACGCCGCCGGCTTTGCCATAGGCGTTGGCGGCGAGAAGTTCCTGGTTCCGTTCGTACTCGCTCCATCCGATATAGCCTTCGTGATGCTCCTTGAGCACCACCGCCCAATCGCTGGCCGGCTTGTAATGACCATAGCTCTTGCGGACGCGGCCATCCACGATCTCGGTGCGCTTCTCGCTCTTACCATAGACATAAGCGCCGGCGTAGAACGGGTTCTTCAGGACGGAGATCACGTTGCGGTAGCGGACCGGAACCCAGGCGAAGGACACCATCTTCTTGCCGTCGGAGGGTCTGGGGAAATGCACGCCATCGTCGATCATCGAGATCAGGACCTGGCGGGCACTGCCGAGTTCGCGGAAACGCGCGAATATCAGGCGAATGGTCTCCTGCAGGCGTATATCGGGATCGAACCCGAGACCGTAATCCCGGTGCCAGACGTAGCCGAAGGGCACAGAGATGCGCAGTTCGCCGCGCTGTGCCTTGGCGCGGTCAGCTTCGTACATGCGAGCACGCAGCACCCCGAGTTCGAACTCGCTTATGCTCCCCTTCATGCCGAGCAGCAGGCGATCGTTCGGCAGTCCCGGATCGTAGACTCCGTCCAGATCGATCACCCGTGCATCGACTTCGCCGCACAACTCGAGCAGCCGATGCCAGTCCGGTCCGTTGCGAGACAGGCGGGACGCCTCCAGGCAAAGCACAGCGCCCACATGACCGGTGCACAGATCGTCGACCAGGCGTTCGAAACCGGGACGTTCCACAGCTCCACTTGCGGTGCGTCCCAAGTCCTCGTCGATCACCTCAACCTTGCGGAATCCCCAGCGCCGCGCGACGTCGACCAGCTCATATTGCCGACGCTGGCTCTCAAGATTGAGCTGCACTTGCGCCTGCGTGGACTGACGTACATAGACAACGGCCTTGCGCTTGAGGATGGTGGCCGGAATCAGATTACGGCTCGTCATCGCGGCTCTCCTCCGTCACGATACCGGCGGCGGCCATCAGCACATTGGCGAGCCGGGCGATCACGATCGTTCGTTGCGCTGCGCTCAGCCCGACTAGCTTGTGCGAGTCGAGCGCATGCTGAGCTGGCGAACGATCACGAGAGATCGTGTCGGTGGCGGCAAGGTTCTCATTTTGAGTCTCCCCGATGATGAAACCATCCGGAGAGCCTCGCCGGAAACGGCGCTGGATCAAGAGCTTGTTCAGTTCAAGCAGTGCAGCAAGCGACGCGCGCGGGGAGCCCAGATCCATTGCTGCGCACGGGACTTCGACCTCCTGCCCAACATGGGCAGAATGACCCCGAGATTGCGATCGGACGGATCGAGCGTTCGACGGTGTTGCTGTCGATCTCGATGCGGCCGTCGTCAAGGAAGTGCGAGAGGCCTTCCCAGCGTGAGAGCGTGTAGCGGATTGCCTCTGCGAGCTTGGTCTTCTGACTGATCAGGCCGAGCTTCTCACGCAGCCAGGGTTCGAGATCGGCGACGATGGCGCGGCTTTTGTCCTGACGCATCGCGCGGCGCTCGTTGGCCGATCGGCCACGGATGTCATCCTCGATCTTGTAGAGTTCGGCGATCCGTCTCAGCGCGTCACTGGCGATCGGCGCGGGACCGGCTGCTGCCAGTTCATAAAAGCGCCGACGGACATGCGCCCAGCAGAAGGCGAGCGTGACGCCGCTTTTGTCGGCCAGCACGCGATAGCCGCCATAGCCGTCGACCTGCAAGATTCCGGTGAAGCCTGCGAGATGAGCGATCGGACGCTCGGCCTTTCGGTCCGGCGCATAGACATAGGCGACGCCCGGCGGGTCGCTCCCCTCCCATCGTCGGTCATCGCGGGCATAGGCCAAGAGTGGACCTGTCTTAGTCGTGCCGCGGCCGGGATCGAGCACCGGCGCGGTCGTCTCGTCGGCGAAGAGTTTTGCCGAGGACTTCAGCTTGCCAAGCAGCCGCTCATGCACCGGACGCAGGTGCCAGGCGGCGCGGCCGACCCAGTCGGCGAGCGTAGAGCGATCGAGATTGATACCCTGCCGGGCGTAGATTTGCGCCTGACGATAGAGCGGAAGGTGATCGGCATATTTTGAGACCAGCACCTGGGCGACCGTTGCCTCGGTCGGAAGACCACCCTCGATCAGCCGGGCCGGCGCCGGAAGCCTGAACCACGACGTCCTCGCAGGCGCGGCAGGCATATTTGGGCCGGCGCACGACGATTACACGCAGCTGCGCCGGAACGATGTCGAGCCGCTCGCTCACGTCCTCGCCGATCCGATGCAAGCCATTGCGGCAGCATGGGCAGGCATGGTCCTCGATGTCGACGACCATCTCCACGCGCGGCAGATGGGGTGGCAGCGCGCCCCGGTTGGCCCGGCGCCTCGTGGCCTTTGCTTGCCGCTCGGCGGGAGCAGATTGCTCCTTCTCTTCCTCACCGGCGGCCTCGATCTGCTCCGCCTCTTCGAGCCCCAGCAGCAATTGATCCTCGGGGAGCGTCTCGGCACGCCGGCCGAAGCGGTGACGCTGCAATTCCTTGATGATCTGAATCAGACGGGCATTCTCGACGTCGTGCGCCAGGACCATCGCCTTCAGCGCGTCCGGATCGTCGGGAAGCTGGTCAGCCGTCATCGCCATGAACGGATCAGACCATATTCGCCGACAGCCCGCGACAGCGGAATCTAGGCTGATTCACTTCGTCGCGGGTCAGCCCGCCTGGGCTGGCACGCGGGTCCGGCGCGCCTCATGGACTCGCCGCCAGTCGAGACCTTCGAGTAGCGCCGAGAGCTGCGCGGCCGTCAGCCGCATCATGCCGTCATGCACTTTCGGCCAGCGGAACTCCCCATCCTCCAAACGCTTAGCAGGCAAACCCCGGTGCCATCCCAGAAGATCAGCTTGATCCGGTCAGTCCGCTTCGCCCGGAAGACGTAGACGGCCCCGCTGAACGGATCGGCCCCCATTGTCTCTCGCACCAGCGCCGCCAATCCCTCCGCACCCTTGCGGAAGTCGACGGGCTTCGTCGCCACCATGACCTTGACCGCACCCGTCGGCCCGATCACGACGTCGCCTTCAGCGCGCGGATCACTGCGGCCACCGTCTTGGTATCGGCGCCCCGGCCGACGCGCATCGCGATGCCGTCGATCTCAA
>NZ_RZRP01000006.1:0-27058 GCF_003997795.1 Mesorhizobium sp. M7A.F.Ca.US.005.03.2.1
AAAAGCACCCGGTCCGCCACGCGACGCGCAAAGCCCATCTCATGCGTCACGCAGATCATCGTCATGCCTTCCGAGGCAAGCGTGACCATGACGTCAAGCACTTCGGAAACCATTTCCGGATCGAGCGCCGAGGTCGGTTCGTCGAACAGCATGATCTGCGGCTGCATGCAAAGAGCGCGTGCAATGGCGACGCGCTGCTGCTGACCGCCGGACAATTGGCTGGGATATTTCATAGCCTGCTCGGGAATGCGCACCTTCTCCAGGTAGTGGCGGGCGGTTGCCTCGGCTTGCGCCCGCGGCTGCTTGCGCACGATCATCGGGGAGATCATGCAGTTCTCCAGCACCGTCATGTGCGGGAACAGGTTGAAGTGCTGGAACACCATGCCGACTTCACGCCTGATCTCGTCGATATTGCCGACATCGTCGTTGAGCTCGGTCCCGAGCACCGCGATGCGGCCGCCATTGTGCTGTTCGAGGCGGTTGATGCAGCGGATCATCGTCGATTTGCCGGAGCCGGAGGGTCCGCAGACGACGATTTTTTCGCCCCGTTGTACGGAAAGGTTTATCCCGCGCAGTGCTTGGAACGTGCCGTAGTATTTGTCGAGGTTTTCGATGCGGAGCGCCGGCTCACCGGTCGAATTGGTTGAGATCACCTGCACGCCTCCTTACCGTTCGCTGACCGACATGCGGCGCTCGAGAAAGGCGCCATAGCGGGACAGGCTGAAGACGAAGATGAAGTAGATGAAGGCGATGAAGGCATAGACTTCGACATAGGCGAAGCGCCATTCGCCGGTGCCATAGGCGGCATTGCCGGAAGCCAGGATCTCGAAGAAACCGACGATGACCACCAGCGAGGTCTCCTTGAACGAGATGACGAACTGGTTGATCGTGGCCGGCATCGCGTTGCGCATGGCCTGAGGCAGGAGGATGCGGCTGATGCGTTGCCAGTAGCGCATGCCGAGCGCCATGGCAGCCTCCTCCTGTCCTGTCGCAACGCCCTGCATGCCGCCTCTCACGATCTCAGCCTGATAGGCGGAGAAGAACAGAGCGGAGCCGAGGATCACGCGGTAAAGCTTATCGCCCTGCAGCCATTGCGGCAGCGCGAACGGCAGAACCACTGCAAAGGTGAAGAGGATCGATATCAGCGGAAGCGACCGGACCCCGTCGATGATGAGGCCGGTGGTCCGCGAAATCCAGGGCAGCTCCGACCGGCGCAGCAAGGCCAGGCAGATCGCCAAGGGGAAACCGATCAGGCAGGTGGTAACGAAGATGAACAGGGTCAGCGCCAGCCCGCCCCAGGCTTCCTCGCCGACATGGGCAAGGCCAAGCACGCCGCCTTTCATCAATACGTAGAAAAGGCCTGTTCCGGCTCCCCATACCAGCGCGATCCGGCGGCCCGTCCAGAACGCCGGGATACAGCTCAGCACCGTCATCACCACAACGGCGACGCAGGCCAGCGCCGAGCGCCATTGTTCCTCGTAGGGATAGAGGCCGAAGAAGATGATCCGCCATCTCGCTGCGATGACCGACCAGCAGGCTCCCGCTGCCGCCTGGCAGGCTTCCGGCCCGCCGCTGGTGGTGAAGACAGCCGAGAAAACCGCCCAATTCAGCAGCTTCCAGACCAGGAAGACCATGATCGTCAGACAGGCCAGCGACACCACCGCCTGAAGCGGCGTCGCGAAGAAGCGTCGCCTCAGATCCTCAAGCCTGCCGGGAGCGGGTGGAGCGACAATGACCATCTCCATCTCTCAGCCCCTCAGTTGATTGCCCTTGAGGGCAATTGCCTTGTTGATGCGGTTGAAGACGGCGGCAAGGCTGAGGTTGATGGCGAGGAAGCCTGCCATCAGGATGCCGATCGCTTCGAGTGTTTGCCCGGAATGGTTGATCGTCAGCGCCACAATCATGAAGAAGTCGGTGAAGCCCACGGCGATGCCCATCGTCGTCGCCTTCATCAGCCAGACATACTGATTGGCAAGGATCGGCAGCATGGCACGCAGCGCCAGCGGCAGCCGCACCAGCGTGAAGACCCGCCAGGGACTAAGGCCCAAGGAAAGGGCTGCCTCGACCTGGCCGGTGCCGACAGATTTGAAGCCTCCGCGCACGATCTCCGCAATGTAGGAGCCGCCATAGATGGCGATGGCGATGGCGAGGGTGGCGAACTCCGGAGGGATACGCAGGCCGCCTCTCAGATTGAGGCCTTGCAGGGCAGGGAAGTCCAGCAGCGGCGTATCCGGCAGACGTCCGAGAGCCAGAATGATGGTCGCGCAGGCCAGTGCCGCTGCGGCGGCGGCAAACTGGATGGTGCGCCGCTGGCCGATCGGCTGGGCAAGGAGCGACGTCCTGCCCAGCCAGGCCGGCAGCACGATGGCCGCGATCACAGCCATTGTGGCTGCGGCAAACGCGACACTGCCGACGTTCGGGAATGGGATGTAGAGTCCTCGGCTGGTGAGCAGGAAGCCCCAGGCTTCGTGCGCGCTGCGCGGCGTCGGCAGGTGCGTGATGATCGCATACCAGAAGAAAACCTGGAGGATCAGCGGAATGTTGCGAAAGATGTCCACATAGGTACGGCCGAGCAGCCGGGCCAAATCGTTCGAAGACGTCCGCGCCAGACCGACGATCGTTCCCACGATCGTCGCCAGTATCAGGCCGACGCTCCCCAGGAACAGCGTGTTGATGATGCCGATGAGGAAGTACCACCAATAGGGATCATTGGCCGTGGCGGGCAGCAGCGAGAAATTCACATCCCAACCCGTCGACTTGAACAGAAAGTCGAATCCGGAGGTGATCCCCTGATCAGCCAGGTTGCGGCGGGCGATCACGATGCCGGCAAGCACCATCGCGGCGATCGAGCCGACATAGAGGACCTGCAACAGCGCGTTGCGGACCTTTTGATTTCTCAGCAGGCTGACCATCCAAAGATCCTTGCCGAATTGTCGCCGACCCCGCCCGGCTGTGCCGGGCGGGGCCTGGAGCGGGTGAGTTAAGGACGGATCAGTCGATCACCAGCGGGAACAGGACACCGCCATTGTTCCAAAGGTTGGTCAACTCGCGGTCCATCTTGTAGGGCGAGTCCTTGCCGAGGTCGCGCTCGAAGATTTCGCCGTAATTGCCGACGTTCTTGATCACCTTGTAGGCCCAGTCATCATCGAGACCGAGACCCTTGCCCATGCCTGGCGTGACGCCGAGGAACTTGGCGACTTGCGGCGAGGTCGGCGTGGCCTTGACCTCGTCGACGTTCTTGGAGGTGATGCCTTCCTGCTCGGCGAAGATCAGCGTGCTCAGCGTCCAGTTGGCGATGTCAACCCAATTGTCGTCGCCTTGGCGCATGATCATGACTTCAGGCTCGACGGCGAGCACGTCGGGCAGGATGACATGGTCGTCGACCTTGCTCTTGGCGATGCGCGCAATGGCGAGCGTCGGGCCCCACTGCGCATAGAGATCGCAGCGTCCGGAGAAATAGGCCTGCTCGAGCTCCTCGGTCTTTTCGATGAGTACGGGTTCGAGCTTGATGCCAAGCTTGCCCGTATAGGCCGCGACCTGCTGTTCCTGCGACGTGCCGGCGGGAATGCAGATCGTGCCGCCGGCCGCATCCTTGAGCGACTTGAGGTTTAGCTCCTTGTGCGCCATCACCTTGGTCGTTCCGAGGTAATAGGACATGGAAAATTGCAGCCCGAGCTCGGTGTCGCGGCTGAGCGTGCCGCCCGACGCCTTGATGATGATGTCGACATCGCCCGATTGCAGGGACGGCCAGCGCTGCGCCCAGCTGATCGGAACGACCTTCAGTTTTGCCGGGTCGCCGAGCACGGCCGTGGCCACCGCCCGGCAGAGATCGATGTCCATGCCCTTCCAGTTGCCCTTGTCGTCAACTTCGGCGAAGCCGAGGTAAGACCCGTCATGGCCGGTGCAGTTGAGCACGCCGCGCGCCTTGACGGCTTCCAGCGTCTTGCCGCCGGCGGCTTCTGCCGGCGCTGCAAAATGCACAAGTCCAAGGGCCATGGCTGCGGCCCCCCATTTCATCGTCTTCATGTTCCGTCTCCACTGTTGAGGTTGTTTGGTTTCTTGTTGTTGGAGGCCCAAAAGTTCTTTTTCGGAGCTCTGTCTCAAAGCCGCTCCTAATCGGAAAGCGGGGTCGGTTTCGGCACGGAGGAAATCTTCAGATCGCTGCCCCAGTCCTGCTGGGCGAGCCATCGATGAAGGGCGGCGACCGCCTTCACGCGCAGGTGCCCGCGCGGGACGATCAGGTAGAACCCAGGAACTTCTTCCGGCCGCATATCGGCAAGGGCGTCGCGCCCGACCGGCGCGACCAGCGCGCCCGACCTCAAATCTTCCTCGGCGTCGATGACGGAGACGAGACCGACGCCGATGCCTTGCAGGGTTGCACGGCGCATGGTCGCGGCATCGTCGAAGCTGATGCTTCGGTTGCCGTCCGTCTGCTCGATGGCAAGGTGGCGTAAAATGTCTGGCCAAAGGCGCTTCGACTTGACGGTGTCCAGCAACGTGAACAACGTCAGGTCCTGCGCCGACTTGATGCTCTCGCCGATGGCCGGAGTGCAGCAGATGACCTTCGGATCAGGCACCAGCAGTATGGTCTCGTAGTCCGGCCAATTGCCGTAGCCCCACTGGACGGTCATATCGATGTCGTCGCGTCCGAAATCGGGCAGATCGACCATCGTCGTCAGGCGCAGATCCGCACCGGGCAATATCTCCCGGAACAGAGATAGGCGAGGCAGCAAATAGTGGGTCGCGAAATAGGGGCTCGCATTCAGGTTGATGCGGTCCCGGTAATTCGACTTGGTGACGCGGCGAACACCTTCGGAAAATTCATCGAACCCAGCTTTGACATAGTGCGAGAGAAGGATGGCAGACTCGGTCAATTCGACCGACCGCCCCTTGCGTTCGAACAGTGTCACCTGAAGCGTGTCCTCCAGTAGCTTGATCTGCTGTCCGACGGCCTGCGGCGTGACCAGCAATTCATCCGCCGCCTGCCGAAAGCTCTTGTGCTGCGCGACGGCGTGGAAGACGCGAAGCGCATTCAGCGAGGGAAGGCGAAGCTTGCCGGTCATCGTCTATTCCACCTCCTTTCGCTTGCGTTCCTGTTGGACAATTCAGCGCCGCCGGCGCCGCGAAAATAGCTCAGGCGTATATATAACCACCTGAAACAATTACATTTTCTCCCGTCATGTAGGTATTCTTGGGGCCGCCGGTCATGAGAACCCACTCGGCAATCTCCGCAGGCTCGGCGCCACGACCCAGCGGGCTCGCCTTGGCCAGTTCCTCGAGGAAGCCGAGGGCCTTGGCCCGCTCCGTGGCCATGCCTGCGGGGGCCACCGAATTGACCAGGATCCCGTGTTTTGCGACGTCATGGGCAAAGGAGCGCGTCAGGCTGACCACGGCGGCCTTGGTTGCCGCATAGTGGGCGTTCTGCGGATGCGCCTTGAAGGCATCGACAGAGGTCAGGTTGACGATCCGGCCACGCACATGGCTCTTCGGCTCCTGCGATTGCATGTGGCGAACGGCTGCCACCATCATGTGATAAGTGCCCTTGATGTTGATGCCGTTGGAGGCATCCCAATCGGCGTCGCTGATCTCGAGGAGCGGGCGGCGAGGGTAGATCGCGGCGCAATTGATCAGCGTGTCGATACGCCCGAGCTTCGAAACGATGGCGTCGAAGGCGGCTTGGCACTGAGGGCCGACCTGGATGTCGCACAGGGCGGTCGCTGTCGGCAGGCCGTTGGCCTTTGCCGGGGCGAGAGCGGCTTCGGCGGCGTCCTGGTTGATGTCGATGATGCCGATCTTTGCAGCCCCGGCCTCTACAGCCATCCTGGCCAAAAGCGCGCCGAGGCCAGCGCCGCCGCCTACGATCAGAACGGAAAGATCCTTCATTCCAGTTTTTCCTTACTTGGTGCCGCTTGGCGAGGTTGGCCATGTCGGCATGATGTCGAAACGGGTAACGTCGGCCCATGCGGGCAGGCCGAGTACCGCGACCACCATTCTGGCCACGTCATCCGGCTGCACCACTTTGCTGGCGTACATGGCCGCGCGCGCCTTTGCGTCGAGGATGTCCTGGTAGAGCTGCGTCTCGACACGGCCGGCGACGATCTCGGTGACACGGACGCCTGATGGGGAGAGGTCGGCGCGCAACGCGGCGGCAAAGCCTGATATCGCCGCCTTGGTGGCCGAATAGACGGCAATGTTGGAATATGCCGCGTGGCCCGCGGTGGAGCCGGTGAACAGGATGTGGCCAGCCTGCCGCTCGCGCATCTGCCGAACGACGAGGCGGGTAAGCAGGATTGCCGCGCTGAGGTTGACCTCCAGCGTGGTGTCGATGTCGGAGATTTTCATGTCGGCGAAATTGCCCAACGGTGGCATGATCCCGGCATTGTTGATCAGCACGTCGATGGTCAGATCCGCCAGAACAGCTTCCAGCGCCTCGCGATCGGTCACGTCGACGGCGATGGGCACGATGCCGGATCGCTCGGCCTGCAACGCCTTGAGCGCGGCCTGGCTGCGCCCGACCGCATAGACATCGTAGCCGGCGTCGCTCAGTGCGATCGCCATGGCCCGCCCTATGCCGCTTGTTGCACCTGTGATGAAGGCTGTCGTCACGTTGGCTTCCCTGATTGCCTGATTCAGTCTGCGGCCTGGGCCGATGCCGCAAAACCAAGAAAACCAGCAAAAAGGAAAGATAAACTTTCGAATTCTCTTCTCCCGCCCGAAACCTGGACAGGTGGTGACCTCGGCGCCGAGGCTGAAAACCGAAGGAAACGACGGGAAAACGATGTTCTCAGCCTGTGGGAAACGGTTCAGGTCAGCTGGCGGAGCAAAAACATGGCTTACGCAATACGTGGCTAATTTGAGTGAGTGCGAATGCCTGGGTGATCGAAGCCGGGGCCTATCCGCCGGTCGAAACAGGTCTTTTCATATCGGTAAAGAGCGAGGCCGCAGCCGCCTGCTGCTCTGCCTCTGTCGCCGCGACGCCCGAAGCCCGTGCCAAAGCGCGCACACGCCCGAGGCTGTTGTGCAGATGCTTGCGCATGGCCTGGCGAGCGGCACGACCGTCCTGCCTTTCGATGGCATCCACGATGGTTTTGTGCTCGTTGTGAATGCGTGCGTAATAGCTGTCCTTGAGCGCCGGCGTGACCACGTAGCCCAGTTGAAAGCGTGGAACGATCATCGGCCTGAGATAGCTCAGGAAGCCGTGGATGAATTCGTTGCGCGCGGCTTTGGCGATCGCCAGATGGAAATCATAGTCGTAGTGGATCTGGACGACAGCGGGATCCGCTTGCTGGGCGTCGACCTGTTCCATCAGGGCTCGGATTCCACTCGCCTCCGCATCGGTGCGCCGTTCCGCGCATAGCCCGGCGGACTCCACCTCGACACTCAATCTCAGTTCGAGCAGGGCAATGGTTTCCGGCAAGGTCCTCAGCGCCTCGTCCGGTATCGAGAAATTGCGCGGCGCCGGCGTTTCGCTGACGAACATGCCGCGGCCCTGCTGCGGCACCACCATCCCTTCGGAGCGCAATCGCGCCACCGCTTCCCGCACCACCGTCCGGCTGACGTCGTACTCGGCACAAAGCTCCGCCTCGGTCGGCAATTGCGCGCCGGGAAGCAGAGATCCGGAACGGATCTTTTCGGACAGACTCTCCGCCACGACAGTGGAAAGCGGTTTGCGCTTCGTCATCAGTCTCCCCTTAGCCAGATTCGCGATGATGCCCGAACCGGCAAGGCCATTCAAACCGCCGCGGTGACGATCAGCTCGACCAGCATTCCAGGCTTGGCCATCCGTCCTTCGCCGGAAGAGCGCGCGGGTGCATGCTCCTTCGGCATCCATCCGTCCCAGACCGTGTTGACCTCGTCGAAATCCCTGATGTCGTCCAGCCACATCTGCACGTGAAGGATGCGTGTCTTGTCCGTACCGGCCTTGGCAAGCAGGACGTCGACCTTGCCAAGCGCCTCGCGCATCTGGTCGGCTGCGGACTGACCCGGCTTTGCGACCTGGCCGGTGAGGTAGAGGGTGCCATTGTGGATGACCCCGTGGTGGATGCGGGTGTCGAAGTCGAAGCGCTTGATGTCACTCATTGGATTGTCCTTGTCAGATTTCCGGCCTCCGCCGGATGGGTCAGATTTCCGGCCTCCGCCGGATGGGGTCAGATTGCCGGCGTCTGGCGGATGGGGTTTCCCTGCAGATATTGTGCGTAGGGCGCCTGAACGAGCCAGCCGGCGTCGACGGGCAGGGTGACGCCGGTTATCGATGCGGCCCGGTCGGAGCAGAGGAACAGTGCGGCCTCGGCAACGTCGCGCGGCTCGACGAAGCGGCGCAGCGCGGTGGTCGCCTGGATGGCTTCGGGGTTGCGCTCACCCTTGGCGATCCTGGCTTTCAGCCCGTCCGAAAGCGTGTAGCCGGGTGCCACCGCATTGACGCGTACGCCGTGCGGACCGAGCTCGGCGGCCAGGATCTGGGTCAAGGCCAGGACGGCATGCTTTCCGGGCGTGTAGGCGGGCAGGGACAGCGGCGCGAAGGAGGCAAGCGAGCCGACGTTCAGGATCGCGCCTCGCCCGGCAGCCGACATCAGCCGACCGAACACCTGGCAACCCAGCAAGGTGCCGCGATAGTTCACTCGCCACATCCTCTCGTCTTCGTCCAGATCCTGGTCGAGGACGTGCTTGCCACTCTGCAGGATGCCGGCGCAGTTGACGACGACGTGCGGGGTACCGAACGCGTCGCTGACGGCCTGCGCCAGCGCTTCCACCGAGCCGGATTCGGCGACATCGGTCTGGACAAACAGCGCGCGCGGTGCGCCGACCGCCGCGCAGGCGCCAACCGCCTCATCGCCCCGTGCCGCATCCCTGCCGGCGACCACCAGATGGTAGCCGTCCTCGGCGAAGCGCAGCGCTATCGCGCGTCCGATGCCGGAAGTGCCGCCGATGACGACGGCCGTCAATGTCTCAGCCATTGCCGCGACCTTTGCCTTCGATGTCGAAGAATTCGGACATGGCCCGGACCTGGAAATCCATCATCGGGCGCCCCGGCTGAATGCGGCAGCCAATCTCTTTCGCCGCCTTTAGCAGGGGGGTCTCGGCGGGCTCCATGATGATGTCGACGACCGTCATGTCCGGGGTCAGCCGGCTCACATCCAGCGGCAGCGGGTCGCCGGCGTGCATGCCGACCGGCGTGGCGTTGATCGCCATATGCATGCCGGAAGGCTCGGCCTCTCCAACCTGGATGCGGCATTTCGGGAAGACCTGCGCGACCAGCGCCGCCAGTTTTTCGGCGCGACCGGTATCGATGTCGGCCAAGCGGATTTCCTCGGCACCGGCTTCGGCAAGACAATAGGCCAGGGACGCGCCGGCGCCGCCGGCGCCGACCTGAAGGATGCGGCGGCCGGCAATCTCATGTCCGCCTGCCTTGAGGCCATCGATAAAGCCGACGCCGTCGAAATTGTCGGCGTACCAGCTGCCATCGGGCAGCCGGCGCACGGAATTGGCGCTCTGCACCCTCGCGGCGCGGTCGTGAGCGGCGGTGCATTTGTGATAGACCGCAACCTTGTACGGCACCGAGATGATCACGCCCCTGATATTCTCGGCTGCCGTAATGCCGGCCCAGAAGGCCTCGAAATCCTCCGGGCGGCAGCTCAAGGGCACCATGAGGCTGTCGAGGCCCTTCTGCTCGAAGATCTCGTTGAATATGCCGGGGCTCTTGGCATGGGCCACGGGATGGGCCAGCATCACGAAGATCTCGGCCTTGCCGGTTCCGCGCATCGGTTTTACTCCTTTTCTTTTGACAGTTCGTGGCCGCTGAGGATCTCCAGCGCCTGGACGAGGGACGAGTGGTCGGCCTCCGCGCCGCCTGGTCGGGCTGAGCAGGCGCTCATCAGTTGTTGCGCCATCGCGGTGTTCGGCAGCGAGACGCCAAGCGCGCGGGCGCTTTCGAGCGCGAGGTTGAGATCCTTCTGGTGAAGCCGCATGCGAAAGCCCGGGGCGAAGGTCCGGGCGATCATGCGCTCGCCATGCACCTCCAGCACGCGGGACGAGGCAAAGCCGCCCATCAGCGCGGCGCGCACCTTTGCCGGGTCGCAACCGGCCTTGCTGGCAAAGACGAGCGCTTCCGCCACGGCCTCTATGTTGAGCGCGACGATGATCTGATTTGCGATCTTGCAGGTCTGGCCGGCGCCATTGTGCTCGCCGATCAAGGTGATGTTCTTGCCCAGCGTCCGAAAGATCGGCAGCGCGCGCTCGAACTCTGCGGTCGGCCCGCCGACCATGATGGTGAGGCTCGCCGCCTTGGCGCCGACCTCACCGCCCGAGACCGGGGCGTCGAGGTAGCCGGCTCCCGCTTGCCGCAGTTTCGCTGCGAATTCCGCAGTGGCGATAGGGCTGATCGAGCTCATGTCGATGACCAGCTTATCGGCCGACAGCCCCTCCAGGACGCCGTTTCCTCCAAGCAGGACACGCTCCACATCTGGCGTGTCGGGCAGCATGGTCACGATGATCTCGGACATCCGCGCCACATCGCCAGGAGAGGCGACGACCGATGCCCTAAGGTCCTTCGGCAGAGGGGAGCGGTTCAGGACCGTGAAGATCTCATGTCCCGCGTCGACGAGATGGTGCGCCATCGGTGCTCCCATCACACCGAGCCCGATGAACCCGATCTTCATTCTTGAACCCCTGTACGAAGGTTGGTGCGTATTACATCTTGCAGCAAATTATTGCCGTATGATATAGGACATCATACAAATTTCAACGTCCTTTCGCTCATCGGAGACCGACCGCAAAATGCAAGAGCGCCTCAACACGCTGAAGGCTGCCGTATCGGCCGGCCGGGCCCATATCGGCATCTGGTGCTCGCTGGCTTCGGCCCTGACGACGGAAATTGTCGCGGGCTCCGGCTGGCTGCTGATCGATGGCGAGCATAGCCCCAACCATCTGCGCAGCATCATGGCCCAGTTGCAGGTCATGGGCGGCTTCGACAGCGAGGCCGTCGTCAGGCTGCCTTCCGACGATCCCAATCTGATCAAGCAGGCCCTGGATATCGGTGCGCGCAGCCTGACGATCCCCAATGTGCGGACGGCCGATCAGGCCCGCGCCATTGTCGCGGCTATGACATATGCGCCTGGTGGATTTCGCGGCTTCTCGGTCGGTCACCGTGCCAACGGCTTCGGTCGCATCGCCGGTTACCACGCCAAGGCGCGTGAGCAGCAGCTTCTCGCGGTACAGATCGAGGATGAATTGGGCGTCGCCAATGCCGCGGAAATTGCGGCAGTGGACGGCGTCGACGTTCTCTTCGTCGGGCCCGGCGACCTTTCCACCAATATGGGTGCGATGGGCAATCCCGGGGCCGCACACGTTCAAGAAGCGATCGCCTCGGTGCGCAAGGCGGCAACGGCGGCAGGCAAGGCCAGCGGGATCCTGGCTCCCGCAAAGACCGATGCCGACCGCTACATCGCCGACGGCTTCACCATGGTTGCCGTTGGTTCCGACCTCGGCCTGCTGGCGCGGGGCTCGGATGCCTTGGTCGCTTCGTTCACTCAGTAGACCGGAGATACAGCCATGCCGATCCCCCGGTACAAAGCGCCGTCACGCACCGCCTACGACATCGTCATCGTCGGCGGCGCCGTCATCGGTTCGTCCACGGCCTACTGGCTGAGCCAGGCGCTGGGCAGCGGCGCCTCGATCCTCGTGGTCGAACGCGACTCGAGCTACGAATTCTCGTCGACGGCGCTCTCCACCAGTGCGATCCGGCAGCAATATTCCAATCCGATCAATGTGAAGATCAGCCAGTTCGGCATCGAGATCATCCGCGGATTTCAGGAGCGTATGGCACCTTTCTACAAGGACGAACCGGCGCCCGACCTCGGCTTCAAGGAGCATGGGTATCTTTACTGCTGTTCACCCGACGGCGTCAAAGCGGCCCGCGAGCGCGTCGATCTGCAACGCAGTTTTGGGGCCCACACGGTGTTTCTTGAGCCGGGCCCGCTGAAGGATCGCTTCCCCTGGCTCAATGTGGAGGATCTCGGTGGCGGTTCCTGGGGGGCCAGGGAAGAGGGCTGGTTCGATTCCGTGGGGCTGATGAACGGTTTCCGCCGCGCAGCCCGCGCCAGCGGCGTCGAGTATATCGACAATGCCGTGACAGGGCTGGATATCGCCGATGGGCGGGTCATCTCGGTGCGCCTCGCGACCGGACAGACGGTTGCCTGCGGAACATTGGTCAACGCCGCGGGCCCGCGCGCTCAGCAGGTGGCCGCCATGGCCGGCCTGTCGATCCCGGTCGCGCCCTACAAGCGCTACAGCTTCGTCTTCGCCAGCGCCAACCCGATCCCCGGCCGGATGCCCAATGTCATCGACCTTTCCGGAACATTCGTGCGTCCCGAAGGCGAGCTTTTTCTCACCGGCAACACGCCGCAAGGCGACGGACCGGCCGGCTACGACGACTTTGAAATGCACCATGAAGAGTTCGACGACTACATCTGGCCGGCACTCTGGCACCGCATTCCGTCTTTCGACGCACTCAAGGTCCAGACCAGTTGGACCGGCCACTACGAGTACAACATGCTCGACCACAACGGCATCGTCGGCTTCCACCCGCAGGTGACCAATTTCATGTTTGCCAACGGCTTCTCGGGGCACGGGCTGCAACAGTCGCCAGCCGTGGGCCGGGCCGTTTCAGAACTTATCGTTCACGGGGCTTTCCAGACGCTCGATCTTTCGCCGTTCTGTTACGAGCGCATAGATCGCAACGAGCCGTTTCTCGAGGAAGCAGTGATCTAAAGCGAGACGATCGGTCACCCATTTTATCTCGGGCATTCAGCGTCCAATGAAATTGGATCTTAGTCAGAGACGTCGTGAAAACTACTCGCTTCTCGCCGGCCTTGTTTCCAACGACTGACGAGTAGCCACTCGACCGTCAGTGACAATTGGTTTGGGATCGCTCTATCTTAGCAGGGGCGTCACGAACCCACGGTCGATCGATTTGGTTGCGGCGCTGCCAGATCTCGGCCAGAGGAGGCCTCGTGACGCATGAGAAAACGCTCTATGGCGCGGATGATCGCGATCAACAGCAGATTGATCACAAGGTAGAGCACGCCGGCAATGGCGAAGATCTCGAAGATTGCGAAGGTCTGGCTCATCAGCCGCTTGGCGTAGCCGGTGATTTCGAGCACCGTGATCGTCGAGGCAAGGCTGGTCCCCTTGACGACCAGGATGAGCTCATTGCCATAGGCCGGCAGCGCCTGGCGGATGGCGAGCGGAAACTCGATGCGCCGGAACCGCAGCATGCGCGACATGCCGCATGCCTGCGCCGCTTCGACGAGGCCAACCGGAACCGACATCAATCCGCCGCGCAGGATCTCCGACGTGTAGGCAGCCGTGTTCAGCGCAAGCGCCAGCACGGCGCAGCGCGCGCCGTCGCTGATCAACCACCACAGAGCTGCGTTGTCCTTGATCAGGGAAAGTTGGCCAAGCCCGTAATAGAACAGGAAAATCTGCACCAGCAGTGGCGTCCCGCGAAAGACATTGGAATAATATTTGGCAAAGCCTGACAGGAAGCGGTTCGACGACAGCCGCATCAGCGCCAAACCGAGGCCCAGATTGAAGCCGATCAGCACCGAGACGAACGTTAGTGCCGCTGTGACCCACAGGCCCTTGAGCAGGACGGGAACCGCTAGCTGGATGAGATCCATCATAACTACTTTCTCGTCCTCACCCTGAGTAGGCGTTCGATGGCGTCGAACCCGGCCTGGCTGACGAGCGTAATGGCCAGATAAACCACAGCCGCGATCAGGTAGAAGATGAACGGGTGGCGGGTGGAATTGGCGCCAATGAAAGAAATGCGCATCAGCTCCTGAAGGCCGACCACCGAGACCAGGGCCGTGTCCTTGATCGTGGTCTGCCAGACGTTGTTGATTCCGGGAACCGCGATGCGCAGCATCTGCGGCGCGATGATGCGGCGAAAGATCCGGCCGCCCGATAGCCCGAGCGCGCGCGCGGCCTCGATATGCCCATTGGGGATCGCGCCCAGGGCCCCGCGCACGACCTCGGTCGAATAGGCGCCGGAGATCGCGCCGATGGCGATGACCGCGATGACGAACGCATAGCCGCTCTCCGCGACCCCGGCATAGCCGAAAGCGGTCACGACCTTGGTCACGAATTCAACCGAACTGAAAAACAGGAGGTAGATGATGAGCAGCTCGGGCACGCCGCGCACCAGCGAGGTATAGGCATCAACGAGCAGCGAGAGCGGAAATATCCGGGCCCATTTGATCAAGCCGCAGACAATGCCGATCACCAGCCCGGCCGCCATGCTGACGAGACCCACCAGGATCGTTATCGACGCGCCACGCAGGATGGCGGTCACCCAACCCGCTTCCCAAACCTGCCAGAGACCGAATTCCATCTGAGTTGCCCTAGTCTTGTCGTGCCAATGAAGTGCATGCGCCCGGAGATCCGGGCGCATGCGAGGGTTCCAAGGCGTTATTTGCAGGGCCGGGAAATGTCCGTCTTGAACCATTTCTGGCTTGCCTTGCCGACCGAGCCGTCCGCGATCAGCTCGCAAAGCGCCTTGTCGATCTTGGCCTTGAGTTCGGTGTTGTCCTGCGCGATGCCGACGCCGATGCCTTCGCCAAGCGTCGGGTCGTATGTGCTCTTGATCTCAACACCGACCAGTTGGAAGTTCTTGCCGTCAGGCTTGTCCAGAAAATCCTGCAAGGCGGATTGATCGGCGAAAGCCGTGTCGATACGGCCGCTCGCCAGGTCGATCTGCATCTGGTCAAGCGTGTCGTAGGTTTTCAGGTCGGCATTCGGTGCACGCTTCTCGAGGAAATGCGCGTGGGTCGTGCCAGCCTGCACGCCGACCTTCTTGCCGTCGAGCGACTTCAGCAGCGTGTCGACGTCGGTGATCGCGGCCAGATCAGAACCCTTGGCCGCGACGAACATGTTGGCCAGTTCGGCATAGCCGACGCTGAAATTGATCTCCTTCTTGCGATCGGCGGTGATCGACATGCCCGAGATGATGACGTCGAAGCGCTTGGCCTTCAGCGCCGGGATCAACCCGTCGAACGCCTGCACGACAAAATGGCAGGTCACCGCGAGTTTGGTGCACAGCAACGCGCCGACATCGGCGTCGAAACCGGTGACGTTGCCACTGGCGTCGGACATGCTCCATGGCGGGTAGGCGCCTTCCGTTCCGATGGACAACTCGCCTTCGGCCGCCAATGCGTTTCCCATGCTTCCCGCGAGACATGCGAGCAGCGTCAAGACTTTCAGCTTCATATCAGTTCCCCTTGTTGTTGGTCTTCATTGCCGTTGTCCGGTGCGAACCGGACGCTTCGAGGATGCTTCCCTCACAGTGTCCGAGCCAGGAATTGGCGCAGACGCTCCGAGCGCGGGTTGCCGAACAGCTCCGCGGGCGCACCCTCTTCCTCCACCTTTCCCTGGTGGAGAAACAGAACCTTGTGGGAGACCTCGCGCGCGAACTGCATCTCGTGCGTTACGAGGATCATGGTGTTGCCTTCCTCCGCCAGTTGACGGATCACGCGCAGCACCTCGCCGACCAACTCGGGATCGAGCGCCGATGTCGGTTCGTCGAAGAGGATGACTTTGGGACGCATCGCGAGCGTTCGGGCGATCGCGGCGCGTTGCTGCTGGCCGCCTGATAACTGGCCCGGATAATGAGCGTGCTTGTCGGCGAGCCCGACCTTCTTCAACAAGGCGTGCGCATGTTCGATGGCCTTCTCGCGGGGCTCCTTCAAGACGTGCCGGGGCGCTTCGATGATGTTCTCCGCCACCGTCATGTGCGGCCACAGATTGAAGTTCTGGAACACCATGCCGACGCGGGCGCGGATGCGTTCGACCTGCGCCATGTCGGCTGGCCCAAGACGGCCGCTCGACAGCGGCTTCATCTTGATCACCTCGCCATCGATGGCGACCTTGCCGCCATCCGGCTGCTCCAGAAGATTGATGCAACGCAGGAACGTGCTCTTGCCCGAGCCCGACGAGCCGATCATGGAAATGACCTCACCGGCATGGGCGGTGAGATTGACGCCCTTCAACACCAAAAGCGAGCCGAAGCTCTTGTGAAGCTCGTCGATCTGCACGGCCGGCGTGGTGATCTTTGCCTTGTCAGCGGGCGCCGGATCGGCCGCGACGGCAGGAAGGGTTGGCGGCGTCTGTTCGCTGCTGGTGTCCTGGGTTATCTCGACGGCTCGCAGGTCCGCCAGCGCACGATCGAAATAGCGCAGGCTGCTGGACAGGCAGGTGCGTTGCCAGTCTGGGTCATCCGGGATGAAGGCGCAACGCAGAGCGTCGCGGATCCGCTTGCCCAACGGCGAATCGAGCTTGCCGAACAGATGCAGCCAGTTGTCGGCCTGGGCCGCTTCCATGACAGCCGGCCCGTCCAACGTGCCGCATTCAACGACAAGCGGCAGCACGCGCGCGTTCGGCATTGCCTTGCGGACGGCATCGGAGACATAGCCGGTCGCCGTTGCCGTGATGCCGGTATCGGTCTTGGCGCCCTGGCCTGTCAGGACTGTCGCCAGCGCCGGCCCGAAGATGGATTTGCCCCAGGCAAGGCCGTCATGCTCGGAACTCGCCACAGAAAGCAGAGCCGGATAACCGTAAGGCCCGGCGCCGGTATGCAGGTCGAAGACGATGGCCTGGCGCGCCGCGCCGGCAAAGGTCTTCAGAATTTCGTTCAAGGTGCGGTTCGACCAGACCGGGCCGCCACCGCCGTAGAACATGCCGTCGGCGAACTCATACTGGCCGGCTTCGACGATCGCCGCCAGCCCGGCATGCCCAAGCCTTTTGCGCGCCACGGCGAGCTTCTCGTCGGCCGCTATGCGGTCCGGTCCCTCCCACTCGCGATACGCCATGGCGTCGTGCAGGCCGGCATAACCGTTGTTGACGGGAGCACTTGAAGACCAGTCGATGAAGTTGCGGTTGAGGTCGACATTGTCCTCGTTGACGCGCCGCGACCAAGCCGTACCCCAGGGATTGATGAGGTGAATGGCAAGGATGGCTGTGTCGCCGGGCAGGCGCCGCAGGTGCTTCTGGCCGAGCCAGGCGGTCTGGCAAGTCGAGCCGAACGGGCCCTCGACACCATGCGTACCGGAGATGAGCACGATCAGCTTGCGCGCATCGCGGCGGCCAAGCAGCGCCACATCCGTCGCCAGCGTCTCGCCATCCGGGCCGTTCAGCGGATGAACATATTCAGACAGTTCCGCGCCGGCCCGCTCGGCGGCTTCGCGAAATCTCCTGCGAAGGACGGCGAAATCACGGGCATAGGCGGGGGCTGGCTCATCATGGCGCATGGTCGATCCCACCGGATCGCTGGCGGTTGCGGTCAATCCGTTCATTCCCTGTCGTTCCACCGTGGGGCTATTCATCGTTGTGATCGCTCGTGTTCTGAGGTGGCAATCGGCGCTCATTGCCGGAAAGGAGCGGCCTGGAGGACCGGACAAACCAGGCGTCGGAGGGAAGCACCTTGTCGGGGTTCATGATCGACTGATCGTCCAGCGCTCGTTTCACCCGCTCCATCACGGCGAGCTTCGTCGGGTCAACCGTCGCCAGCAGCGAATGGATGCGCTTGGACCCAACACCGTGCTCGGCGGAAAAAGAACCGCCAATCTCCCGCAGTTGTTGGTACAGGACGCTCTCGGCAGCCTCCGCTACGTCAGGCGCCAGCGGACCCTGACGGTTGAGGATGATATGCAGGTTTCCATCGGCCAGGTGACCGAATACATAGGGCGCCAGACCCGGTTCGATCGCTGCGAGCCGGGGCAGGATTCTGTCGAGGTAGGCCGGAATTTCCGACAGAGGCACCGACACGTCGAAGGAAGGCGCTTGGGGATGGGCGCGATAGAGCACGCCGGTGTCCTCGCGCAACCGCCACAGGTCTTCCTCTTGCCGCCGCGAGCCGGCAATGATGCCGGTGGCTTCAGGATAGCGCTCCATCACTTCCGAATAGATACGCTCGAAATCTTCGCGCAGCGCCTCTTCGCGCGCGCCGCCAAGCGACAGCAGCAGGAACAGTGTCTGGTCGAGCGGCACGCTCGGTTCGGACCATTCATGCGCGGCTGCGGCCAGGCTGAAATACGAGGTCCACATCGCCTCCGCCGCGCGCAAATGTCCCGCATCCGATTCAAGCGCCAGACGAATGACTTGCAGCGCCGCTTCGACAGACGGCAGCCCGAAAAGCGCGGTGGCGGTGGCTCGCGGCGAAGGGTCGAGCTTGACGACCACGCGGGTCACTATGCCAAGCGTGCCCTCCGCACCGATGAAGAGATGCTTCAGATCGTAGCCGGCGGAATTCTTCACCACCCGCGTCAGATCGGAATAGACCGATCCGTCGGCCAGCACGGCCTCCAGGCCAAGGACGCGGTGGCGCATGACCCCGTTGCGAAAGGCCATCACGCCACCCGCATTCGTGGACACCATGCCGCCGATCGTCGCCGAACCGCGCGCGGCAAGATCGATACCGGGCTCCAGCCGGTGCTCAAATGCGGCAGACTGCAAAGCTTCGAGGGTAACACCGGCACCGACCACCGCCACGCGCTCGACCGGATCGAGCCGCTCGATCCGGTTCATGCGTGCCAGGGAAAGAACGATCTCGCCCGGCCGCGGGACACTTCCGCCGACCAGGCCGGTCCGCCCGCCCTGCGGCACGATCGGAATCTCATTTTGACTGCAGATGCGCACCACCGCCGCAACCTCACCGGTCGATGAAGGCGCAACGACGATGCCGGCGGCGCAATCCATCCCGTTCGAACCAAGGTCGATCGCCCCGGCATCATCACCGGTCCGCACATTCGAGGCGCCAACGACATGGCGGATCGCGTCGACAACCGACAACGGCACCGCTTGCTCGATCCAGTTCGTTTGCCTGGGAGACGCGTGGCCGCTCATCGCCCAGCCAATCCCTGAAGCGCCGTGATCAGCCGGTCGTTGTCGGCCGGCAAGCCGATGGTGGCGCGCAGATAGTGCTCGTAGCCGGCTTCGCGCCACGCCTTAACGATGATCCCCTGCTTCAGGAGACCGGCGGCAACGCTGGAGCTGTCGCCCTTGCAGTCGAAGAACAGGAAGTTTGTCTGCGACTGGGCAACCCGGAAACCAAGGCCCGTAAGTGCGGCGGCGGTGCGCACGCGCTCGGCTCTGACGCGGCCCGCCGACGCCTTCATCCAGCTTTCGTCGGCCAGTGCCGCAATTGCGGCGACCTGCGCTGCCGCATTGACGTTGAACGGCGTCTTGGCGGCCGCGATCACTCTTGCCAGTTCGAAGCCCGAACAAACGGCATAGCCAACGCGCAGCCCCGCCAGGCCATAAGCCTTCGAAAGTGTGCGCAGCACGACATGGTCGATGCTGCTGTTACGCAGGACCTCGATGCCGTCGGGCGCGCCGGGATCGGCGAATTCGAAATAGGCCTCGTCCAGGACAAGAAGCGTGCCGGGCCGCACGGCGCCGATCAGCCGTCGCAGGCCAGCGTGGTCGAGACCCGGCCCGACCGGATTCCACGGCGAGGATATGAAAACGATCCGTGGCCCAACGGCGATCGCCGCTTCGAGCGCGGCAAGATCGAACCCCATCTCGGGTGTCATCGCAATCTTGACGACATCGGCACCGGCAGCCAGCGGCTCTATCTCATGCAGCCCGAAGCTCGGCACCGTGGTGACGACCGAGGCGCCCGGCACCAGGACGGCGCGCGAGATGGCGGCGATCATCTCCTCGGAACCATTGCCGGCAACGATCATGCCAGGATCGATCGCCAGTTTTTCGCCAAGCGCCGCCCGCAGCGCCGTGCAGGCCGGATCGGCATAGCGCCATGGCTCGAAGGATGAGGAGGCCAATGCGGCCATGACGGCGGGAGAACACCCATCCGGGTTCTCGTTGCTGGCCAGCCGGGCGACATCGTTGCGGCCACTCAGCGCCCGCGCCATCGAGATGTTCATGCCGGCATTGTAGGGCGGCAAGGCGGCGATATGCGGATTGAGCGGCAGGCTCGACGCTGGTTTGACCGACTGTTCCAAATCCCGACTTCCGTTTCCCCGCGCCCACGCGCGGCAATCTTGTCAAATATCGAGGACGACTGATCCGCGCGGCTTGGAGCAGCACAACAGCACTTCGCTGCTTCCAAGCTCGTCCAGCGGTTCTTCGAAATAGGCGATGTCGCCCGAGATCAGCCGCGACTTGCATGTGCCGCAGATGCCGGCCCGGCAGCTGAATTCCGGCAACAGACCTTGGTTCTCGGCGAAGTCGAGCAACGATACGGCCGAGCCATCCCAGACGGCCGTCAGGCCCGACTTCCGAAATTCCACGGTTGTCGCTTCCCCGGCCGGCTCGATCCTTGCCGGCTGCGCTGGAACCGCGGGAACTCGCACTGCATCGGGCTCAAGCAGCGTCGCCGGGCCGAAGAATTCGTAGGCAATGCGATACCTTGGCGCGCCAAGCTCGCGCAGCATGACGTAGATCGCCTGCATGAACGGCGGCGGGCCACAGAGGTAGAAATCATAGTCATCGATCGGCAGCAGACGCTGCAGCACGTCCCGCGAAATCATGCCTTCGCTATGGAAGCGCTGCTCGGCCTTGTCGCGCTCGGACGGGTGCCGGTAGCAGAAGTGTGCGGTCAGGCCGGGACGGGTCGAGACCAGGCCGGTCACCTCATCGCGCAAGGCATGCACATCGCCGTTGTCGCAGGCGTGAATGAAGACGGCACGGCGGTCCGGCAACGAAGCCAACGCATGCAGCATCGGCACCATCGGCGTCAGCCCGACGCCGCCGCTGAGCAGCACGACTGGACGGTTGCTGGCCTTGTCGAGCACGAAATCGCCGCGCGGCCCTTCCGCCTGAAGCACATCACCGACGTCGATACGGTCATGCAGGAAGCACGAGCTTATCCCATCGGGAAGCCCCGGCCCGGGTGCTGCCTCACGCTTCACACTGATCCGATAGGAAGCGCTGTCTGGGGAACAGGAGATACTGTAGTTGCGCAGCACATATCCCCTTTCGCCGGCGGCCTCCCGCGCTACCGGAATCCGGAACACCAGGAACTGGCCCGGCTGGAAGTCGCGCCAGTCCTGTGGATCGACCGGCTCGAGATGGAATGAAGTGATGAGGGCGCTTTCGCGCACCTTCGCGACCACTTTCAGGTCGCGAAATCCGCTTCTTGCGATGGTGTCGCGAGCGGTGAATGCATTCATTCGGCAGCTGCCAATTGCTGGCTCTCGCTGGCGATCAGCTTGGCCAGGTTCCGGCGAAAGCGCAGCGGTCCGACATCTATCTTCAGATCGAGATTGGGCGTGCGCTTGTTTGCCATGCCCTTGTGCACGGCATTGAGCACGGTGCGGTCCTCGTCGAAGGCGCCGCGCACAGAGGTGGCGAACTGGCGGGAAACCTCCAAATCGTCGGGGGCGAAATTGCGCATCTGGAACCAGTAATATTTCGTCTGGTTCTCATCGACCGGCGTCATGAAGTTGTAGCTGTCCATGAGGAACACGTCCTCGTGCAGCGGCTTGCCCTCGCCGCCGGTGCGGGCCGGCACGAAGATCGCCTTGATGATGGCGTTGGAGGGGTAGCGCACTTCGTAGTGCTGCTTGCGGTCGCAATTGCCTGAGAATTTGAGGAAAGGCGCATAGAAGGGCGCCGGCGCGGCATCGACCACCCAGCGCCACACGGTCACGCCGTCCGCGCCTACGGTGGTTTCGAGTGGCGCATCCTCCATCGCCTGAACGCCGCCGAAGGAGGACTGGTGGACCCAAGACACATGCGAGGGGTCGAGCAGGTTGTCGGTCATGTAGAGGTAGTTGCAATCGAGCGCCATGGACTCGCCGCGATTGACGCCCCATGCCGGATCGCCCCAGTGGTCGACCGCGAAAATCAGCGCGGGGTCGGCCTTTGCCGCTTCGCCCATCCATATCCACAGCAGCCCGTAACGTTCGGCGATCGGATAGGAACGAACGCATGCCACATGCGGTATCTTTTCAGCACCGGGCACGCGCGTACAGGTTCCGGTGCTGTCGAAGGTCAGCCCGTGATAGCCGCATTCGACAGTGTCGCCCTTGATGCGGCCCATGGACAGCGGCAGCTTGCGGTGGGGACAGGCATCCTCGAGCGCCGCCACCACGCCATCGGTCCGGCGGTAGAGGACAATATCCTCGCCAAGTATCCGGGTCGGCACCAGCCTGTCGGCGACCTCATGGTCCCATGCGGCAACGTACCAGCAGTTTCGAAGAAACATGGCGTCCTCCCGAGCTTGTGACGCCTAAACGAATATCTTGCGGGCCTGGGACGACATAGGGCTTGCATCTGCGTTCTATTTTAGAAAAACTAAATCAAGCTGACCCCAGGATCGTTGCCCAGGTGAAGAAGACGCCCCCACTGCGTGCGATACAGGCCTTCGAGGCTTTCGGGAGGCGTGGCAGTGTGACGGCGGCCGCCAACGAACTCGGCGTCTCCGTCGGCGCGGTCAGCCAGCAGATCCGCAAGGCCGAAGACGCCCTGGAGGCGCGGCTTTTGGAACGGCGCGGCAGGAGTGTCGCCCTTACCGCGCTGGGCCGCGTTTACCACGCAGCGGTTGCCGTCGGCTTCGAACACATTCGCGACGCCCAGGATCTCATCGAACAGGCCCGGTCCGCGGACACTTTGACCATCTCCTGCCTGCCGTCGTTGGCCAGCAAATGGATCGGCCCGCAGCTCCTGGATTGGCAGGTCGACCACCCCGGCGCGACCGTGCGGCTGGTGGGCGCCGAGACGGAGCCAAGGCTGGGCGCCGAACAAGTTGACTTCCGTATTTCGTACGGCACGAAATATCGTGATTTCGAGCACTACACCGAACTGTTCACCGACTGGGTGGTGCCGGCCTGCTCGCCGACGCTGCTGGCGAAACATCCGGTCGGCAAGCCCGCCGATATTCTCGATCTGCCGCTTCTCAGCATCGAATGGGCCCGCGATCACCGCTCGCCGCCGACATGGGCGGAATGGGCCGCAAGCATCGGCGCGGTGCACCGCAGAACATCCGGCGAAGTGGCCTTTTCCCTGTCGAGCGCGGCGATCGATGCGGCGGCCAACGGAAGGGGCTTTGTGCTGGCGCAACTGTCGATGGCTGCCGACGATATCGCGTCGGGCAGGCTCGTCGCCCCGTTCGACAAGCGGATCAGGCTGCCGGAACCTTATTTTTTGGCTTGGGATCGGGCCATTCTTGAGAAGCCTTTTGGTCCTGAGCTGCGAGCCTGGATTGTTTCGATTTCCAAGCGACTGGGCGCAACCTTAGCCGGATAGTCGAACACCGATCTGGAGACACAAGTTTGCATCTGCCGAGTTCGCGCGCACCAGCGTCTTAAGAGATCCAGACATTGATCGGCGGTGTGCGGTCCCACGGATTGCTTCAGTTTGCCCTAAATATCTCGACAAAAGTCCGCTTTTTTCGCCCTTCTTGCACCGCTAGCCGTCGGGCGGCTTTGCGACCCAAAACAGCAGCGTTCGCGCCCTCAAGTCAACAGGGGTTCACTCAACTTCCCCGCTGTACGAGATCCCGGCGAACTCGGAGCCCCTGCTTGAGCAAATCCCGACGTACACGAAGTCCTGGCCCCGCCCCACCATCGTAACGCCGGCTTCCTCATCAGCGTCCTGTAACCGGCGGCGGGTCTCCAACGTGACCGTGTCGTCATTGCCTGTAACAATTAGATCAAAAGTTTTCTGGCCTGCGAGAGGCGGCCTGCTGTTTTGCTCGAATCACTTGCGATGGAAGGTGCGGCGTTTCGGTGGCAGCCCCAGCGCGCTTTGAAATGGGATAATCCCTCGCAGATCGCCTTTGCAACGGGGATACCAATCTCGGATCGCGAAAGATCGGCGAACCGGACCTGCGAACCACAAACTTCGCCGATTTCATTCAGCAGGTCGGTGACGTTGCTTTCGCCAGCGCTTTCCAGGCCGTCGGCAGGCTTGCCGATGGCGAAACGAAAGTTGCGCACGTCAGCGAAACGCTTCCAGCGGGTCATCCGACGATCGTCATCGCTCATCGTTTTATTACGGGGCCGTTCTGCCCTTTCGGCATGGGCCTGCATCGCAGCTTCGGATTGTATCAATTCCAAAAACGCGGACCGGGCGGCAGCAACCATATCGAAGCTGCACCCGAAACCCACCGCCATATGCTCGCCACTGTCTTCGCAGCTGATCGCCGCCGTCACGATGGCCGTGCGGAAGGACGAGATATCGAGAAGCCAGAGCCTGCGTCCCGTTTCTTGGCGATGCTGCTGGATGTGAGACGCCAAGCCTTGGTCATCAAGCCGCGCGATATCCAGCCGCTTTCTCAGGGAGCCTCGGTGCCACCATATCCCTGTGGCGTCTCGTTCGACGAGTTCAAGCAAGGCGCGGGTTCTTGCATCGGCCCGCGTTGTGCCAGCGGCGCAACCATTGGTGTCGACGTTCAAGCTGCAATCGCCATATGCGACGTCACCAAAGCGGCCATAGCAGAGAAACGCCGGACAAAGCGCGACCCTATCGTCATGGAAGCTGCGAACGGACGCCCATAGCTGGGGATTGTTCAGATGATCCGTTGAAGGGATACTGTCCCAGCCACGCCACACTCTGTTGAGCCGATCGCGATGTCGGATCTGTTCCAGCGAAAAGCCCAACACCTGAATCGCATCGATCCTCATTCCATCGCCTGGAGAGCCGATGCGTGCTGACGCCGTGATGTCTTCGGCTCTGCAGGCCCAGCTGGAAATCTCCGCGGCCTCTCCGAGGCAAGACAGCACGGCCGTGCCGGCATCAAAGCCTTTGCCACTTGCTGTGAATCGTTTCTCATTCCCTTCGAATGGAGCAATGTTGGACATAGCCAGGAATCCACCCGGAACATCGAACACTTCAACGCCAATGTCGTAGCGTGTCGCGAAGTGCAAAAGGGGCAGCCCATTCTCGGGCGCAGCGACAAGGGTCGCAGCCAGATTCTCCAAAACATCCAAATCATCTTCACTCGACTGGCGGTCCCAGGTCGGGTCGTCTTGGTTCACCGTCATCGGCCGGTCGTGATGCATCAGCAGAGCAAGCGTTATCCAATGCGACCCGCGCAACAGCATGTTGGCTCTTTCAATATCTTGGCTTCTGCTGTTTACGTAGGGTAAGCGGTGGGCGCCCGTTGGCGACCGAGACGATAGCCGGCGGAGTTGACAATTTCCACAGACGGTCTGGCGATTAGGCTAATCGGCGGTTTCGAGCTTCGCAAGGGCTCGGAGACGTTCTCGTTGGGCAAGCGGAAGGCCTGCGCGATTCTCGCCTATCTGTTACTGAGCGGCAGGTCACGCGAGACGCGCGGGCGACTGGCGGCATTGCTTTGGAGCGAGCAGGACGAGGAGCATGCGCGCGGATCACTGCGCCAGTGTATAAAGGATCTCCGACGCCTGGCAAGCGAGACCAGGCTTAATTACCTCGCGGTCGACAAGCTCGTCCTGGGAATCGATCCGACTGCAATCCGTTCCGACATCGATGAGCTTGAACGTGCGCTCGACGACCGCAATTATGACGGTGCGCTGCTCCTGCTGGCCAAAGCCAGGGATGGACTTTGCGCCGGGTTGGACGATTGCGATCCTGTCTTCGACAACTGGCTGAGAATGCAGTCGACGATGATAACCGACAGGCTGGTGACACGGCTCGCAGCCTGGCTGGCGGCCGAGACAGACCCGAGACAGCGCAAATCCATCGCTGCGTGCATCCTGCAACTTGATCCGTTTTTCGACGATGCCGTGGTGGAGACCATTCGGAGGGTCTGTGAGGAAAGCGGTTATGCCCGCGCCCTAGCGTTCTTCGACCGCTACGCGGCCGAACTCAAAGCGGACATGGATCTGCGACCACCGGCAGAAATCCTCCACCTTCTAGAGGCGCTCAAGCCGGGCAACGACGGTGAAAAGCGGGCGGCTGACCCCGACCTTGCGCAAGGCGATCACGACAGCCGCATCCCAGGGAAGCCGACAATCGCCATCATCATTGCCAGGCGCGAAGCAGAGAACGAGCACCTGCAATTTGCCTTGGCGACAGAGCTTCTGGCTTCGATTTCCCGATTTAGGCATTGGACAGCCGTGTCAACGGAGTTGCAAGCCGGCGAATTCTCACTGGATCAGATGCATCAGGCGGCAGGCGAACACGTGGATATCGGCGTCCTCATCCGTCTGATCGACACGGATGGACCAGCAGTGTTCCAAATTACCTGCTATGACTTCCTGCAAGAAGGAGAAGCCTTCGTTCTCACCGTTCCGTCGGATCCGTCTTCCTGGCGCTCGGCCTTCAATGAAGTTTGCGCACGCTTTTCCGCGCGCCTGCAGATTGCCTTGTCCAGTGCCAGGCTGCATCGCATATCGCAAGCTTCCCCGAACCATTTCTCGGCCTATGATTGCTGGCTGGACGGACAGCGGCTTTCGATCATGTGGCGAAAGGACACCGAAGAAGCTGCCATCGCCCGCTACGAGGAAGCCATCCGGCTTGATCCCGATCTGTCCTGCGCCTATTCCAGCCTCGCTGCGGTGCTCAACTCGCGTTGGATCGTCGTTCCGGGTGCATCGTCGATCGAGCAGGATCTAAAGCGCGCATTCGAACTGGCCAAGCGTTCGGTCCTGCTCGACCCATTCGACCACCGCAACCAGGTAAATCTGGCCTGGAGCCACCTTCTGGCGCGACGCTGGGAGCTGGCCGATTTTCACTTCAGCCTTGCACATGAGCAAAATGCCGGGAACCCCGCGACGTTGATTGCCTACGCGCTGGCCAGCTCCTTCATGGGTGATCATCAACGGGCATCGGAGCTTTCGAAGCGCAGTTTCGACCTCAATCCCATGCCCGACGCTCACTATCATGGCTACCAGGCGACCATTGCCTTTCTCGCCAATGATCTGGAGGGGTGCGTGGCCGCTGCGGTCAAGAGCGATCAACTGTTCGCCGACATCCACGGCTGGTCGGCGGCGGCACTTGCGTTGCTGAAACGCAACCGCGAGGCCGGGGATGAGTTCAGACGTTTTCTACGCAACCTAACGGCGGCGTGGCAAGGGCCGGGTAGGCTTGACCGCGCTGTCGCCGTGGAGTGGTTCAAGAC
>NZ_RZRP01000700.1:0-3362 GCF_003997795.1 Mesorhizobium sp. M7A.F.Ca.US.005.03.2.1
GTAGGGGAGTAGGGTGTGTGTTCCGCAGGTGCGATCTGCCCCTACTGTCTTACTGCCCTATTCCCTTACTCCCCTAGAGCAATCAAATGCCTTCACCGGCAAGTTCCTCCGAAATCGTGCCGACCTGGTCCTGGGCGCTGCGCATCATCGGATAGATGGCCAGCACCTTTTGCCAGGCCTCGAGCGCCGATTGCTTGTGGCCGGTCAACGCCATGATCTGCGCCAGGCCGGACAGCGCACCGAAATGGCGCGGCTCGAGCTGCAGCGTATGGTCGATGTCGGACATCGACTTGCCGTAGTTCTTCATCATGAAATGGACGGTGGCGCGCCGGTTCCAGCCCTCGGCATAAGTAGGCTGCAAAGTCACCACCTGGTCGAGGAAATCGAGCGCGACGTCGAACTTCTGGCCCTCGACGGCTTTTTGCGACCATTGCATCATCAGGTCGATCGAGGCGCTGCCGGATTGCGACCACTCGCTCCAGATGTTGCCGGCGATGCGCTCCGCCGCCTTTTCGTTGCGTTCGCGTTTCAAGTCGCTGAACAGCTGATCGAGGCGGGCTTGTTTCGTCGTTGGGGCGGGCGGCGCATCCTGAGTGGACGGCGGCGCGACAGCACCATCCGCCCATGCCGGGCCATAAATGACGCCGGAAACAAGCAGAGATGTCAAAAATGCAAAAGGAATCCGCATCGCCGGACTCTAGTCCCGGGCGAGAGAACGTCAAACTGAATTTGGCGTGAAAAGGCCGGCAGACGGCGACAAGCATCAAATGGGCGGAGGCGACAGCCTCCTGCCCGAAAACTCAGCCCTGACGTGCCTTGTAGCGCGGGGCGGTCTTGTTGATGATGTAGATGCGGCCCTTGCGGCGAACCAGCTGGTTGTCGCGGTGACGCGCCTTCAGCGCCTTGAGCGAATTCTTGATCTTCATGGTCTTGCCTGTCGGTGTGGACCCGGTTGGGTCGAAATTTTAAGGCGCGCCAGAAGACGCGCCTTTGAACTGTGGGTGGCTCATAAACGAGGAGCCTTGTCCCTGTCAACCGCAAGCGTGCTCCATAGCGGCTGTGAATCATCCCTGTCATCAATTATCCGCCATGTCTGCCTTGCGGCATTGCGCGGCCCTGGGCCGGCTGGGATGATGCGGTCGCCGTGAAATGATTTGGAGACGACTATGCGCCGGATGTTCCTGGCCGCCTGCCTTGTCCTGCTGGCGGCAGCTTCGGTTGCGCGCGCGCAGGAATGCGACCGCAGCGACGACAGCCAGCAAATGATGAACATCTGTGCCGGCGAGGATTACCAGGCGGCCGACGCCAGGCTCAACACGGCCTATCAGAACCTCACCAGCTCGGACGATGCCAACGGCAAGAGATTGCTGCAGGTGGCGCAACGCGCCTGGATCACTTTTCGCGATGCCGAGTGCGCGCATTCCACCGCCGCCAGCGAAGGCGGATCGATCCATTCGATGGAAGTTTCGCAATGCCTGACCCAGATTGACCAATGACCGCGTCAAGCAGCTCGCTGCCGCGGCCAATTGCGAGGAAGGCGATGGGAGTTGCGCCAATACAGGGCAGGACGAGAGCGACGACGCGCAGTAGGCAACCTTATGAGGCGCGACGTCTGATCCGAGTGAAATGACCCATCTTGCGGCCGGGCCGCGCTTCGGTCTTGCCGTAGAGATGCAGCATCAGATCGGGCTCGGCGAGAAGCTCCGGGACGCGCAGCACATCGTCGCCGATCAGGTTTTCCATCACGCAGTCGGAATGGCGGTCCGGGCCGCCGAGCGGCAGGCCGGCGATGGCGCGGATATGCTGCTCGAACTGCGAAACGACACAGGCGGCTTCCGTCCAATGGCCGGAATTGTGCACGCGCGGCGCGATCTCGTTGGCCAGCAGCGAGCCATCGGCCAGCACGAAGAACTCGACGCCGATGACACCGACATAGTCGAGCGCCGCAAGGATCTTCGATGCGGCCGTTCGGGCTGCTTGCGCCGTCTCCGGCATAATGGCGGCCGGCAAGGTCGATGTGTGGAGAATGCCGTTGCGATGGATATTCTCGGCTGGATCGTAGGCGACAACCGCACCGTCCAGCCCACGCGCCGCGATCACCGATATCTCGCGCTCGAACGGCACGAAGGACTCCAGAATCAGCGGCACATTGCCCATCGCCTCGCATGTGCCGGCAAAACCGCCGGCTTCCATGTTGCGGAAGACGCGCTGGCCCTTGCCGTCATATCCCATGCGCCGGGTCTTCAGGATGCCGCTGCCGTCGAATGCTTTCAGCGCCGCCGCCAGCTCGTCATCATTGTCGACGGTGTGGAAATCGGCGGTGGCAATGCCGATGCCGTTGAGGAATGTTTTTTCGTCCACCCGGTCCTGCGCCACTTCCAACGCACGCGCCGGCGGATAGACCGGAACCTTGGCCGCCAGCGCGCTGGCCGCTGCGACCGGGACGTTCTCGAACTCGTAGGTGATGACGGAACTTGACGCTGCCAGGTCGGCAAGGGCGGCCGGGTCGTCATAGGCGGCTGTTATCTGCCGGTTGGCGACCTGTGCGGCCGGGCAATCCGCTTGCGGCTCCAGCACCACGGTGCGGTAGCCGAGACGGGCGGCAGCAACAGCCAGCATGCGGCCGAGCTGGCCGCCGCCAATGATACCGATGGTCGATCCGGCGGGCAGGCTCACGGCGTATCCGTCGGTTCAGCCGCGACCTTGGCAGTCTGCGCGGCGCGCCAGGCATCCAGACGGACGGCAAGGCTGTCATCGTTCAGGGCCAGCACGGCGGCGGCCAAAAGGGCTGCGTTGGCGGCCCCAGCCTTGCCTATGGCCAGCGTTCCAACGGGAATGCCGGCTGGCATCTGGACGATGGACAGCAGCGAATCCTGCCCGGAAAGCGCTTTCGATTCCACCGGCACGCCGAACACCGGCAATGGCGTCATCGCCGCCGTCATGCCGGGCAGGTGTGCTGCACCGCCGGCGCCGGCGATGATCACCTGGTAACCGGCCGCCTTGGCGCCCTTGGCGAAATCATAGAGCCGGTCCGGTGTACGATGCGCGGAGATGATGAGCCGCTTGTGCGGGATGCCAAGTGCTTCCAGCGTTTCGGCGGCATGGCGCATCGTCGCCCAGTCGGACTGGCTGCCCATGATGATGGCGACGTCGGCGCGTTGATCGTCCAAGTCCGTGTTCCCCGGCGACAAAGGCGCGCCTTAGCGGAATTCGCGCGAGGCCGCAAGGATAGGCGGCCGCTGCTGCGGTCTGGCAAGACGGAAACCAGCCGGTCAGATGCCGTCGCGCTCGGCCTCTGGCGTCGAGACCAGCAAGGCCGAAGCCGCGTTGGCGGCGGTGATGGCCGCCCGCATGGTCCTGTC
>NZ_RZRP01000701.1:0-3359 GCF_003997795.1 Mesorhizobium sp. M7A.F.Ca.US.005.03.2.1
GCAGTGCCTGCCTCGTTTTGCCTTTTGCCCTTGCTGGCCGCTTGCGCCGACAGGTCCTGGCCATCCGCCGTGCCGCGCTTTTCATCCGCCGTCTTTGAAGAGGCAGCTGGCGGACTGGGCCTCGCGCTGGGGATCGGCGGCTGTTCTGGAACGGCGACAGCCGGTTGCGGGCTGGGCACCAGTGCAACGTTTATTGCCGTCGGGTCCTTGTCCAGCGCGCTGCCGACCACGTTGGTGCCCGACTGATCACTGCCTTCCGGCTGCTCGGCATTCTGGGAACTCGAAATCCCCGAAGGCGAGATCAGAAAAGCCGCCGCCACGGCGGCGTGGAGCGCGCAGGAGACGACGATCGCCGCCGTCCATTTGCGGTTCCAGGCCGATGGCCGCGGCAGCGCGAGCGGCTCGGTTGGCTCTATCGCCAGCTCGGCGCCGGCTTCGGGGAGGGGGCTGATATCCTGCATGTCTCGCCGCGAGACCTGCAGCGACAAGAGCAGAATTGTCAAATCAAGATCGTTCGCTCGCAGCGGCAGTCGGCAGTGGCCGGCAACTGGCCACGCCGCTTTGTTTTGCAGGAATGCGGGATGCAGTCCCACCTCAGACGCCGAAGGCGATACCGGTCTTGGTGTCTGTCTTCAGCTTTCGCATGCAGGCGTTCGGTTCGACGCCGGTACCGGTGCATTCGGTCGCGCTGTTGATCAGCACGCGGCTGACTTTCGAGCACTCGGTGCCGGCCAGATCGAAACGCGTCACCTTGGTCTTGCCGGCCGGCAGTTCCTTGAAGTCGAGCACGGTCAGCCGGTCGACGACGCCTGCCTCGTTGAACAAGGCGATCTCGAAGGCAGCCTTGGCCAGGTCGGCGCCGAGATTGTTGTTGACCACGAACGTCAGGCGGCAACCCTTGTCGGAAGGTTGCGCACCATTGAGTTCCAGGGTGAGCGCGGGGACCGGCGCGGACTCTTGCGCCCACGCCGGAACCATCGCAAGCGACATCGCCAGCATCGAGGTCAGCAGACGAAGGGGTGTCGTCAAGCTCGTCATGGCAATCAGCCTCCAAACCGCATCGTTGCCGCCAGCTTCAGCGTTATGCCGGGCTCGTAGGCCGCGAAAACCGGCTGCGGCGGCTGGCCGGCCGTGGTCAGGTTGAGCGGGTTGGCGTATTTGACATCGAACAGATTGTCGGCGCGGAAATCAATCTTCAAATTGTCCGTCGCCTGGTAGCTGGCAAAGGCATTGACCAGCGTGTAGTCCTCGGCGATCGGATTGCCCTTGGGCTTGCCATTGTATTGCACTTCGCCGCCGACGGTCAGCTTGTCCTCGAGGAAGCGCAAGCCGAGCTGCGCGGTGACCTGGGATGATGGGATCGTGGCGAGATCCGCTTCCACACCCTTGTAGGAAATGGTGTGACCATTGGTGATTGAAGCCGAGAGCCCGGCATAGCCCCATCCGGCATCATAGACGCCCTCCAGTTCGAAGCCGTCGATCTTGGCCTTGGCAAAATTCTGGTACTGGAAGCATATCGGGATACCGGGTCCGCTCGGGCAACCGGCTGCCGGGTCAAACCGCGACAGGGTAACGCCATCGATGTAATCTTCGACATCATTGTTGAAATACGCTGCCTTGATGCGCAGCGCATCGCCGGCTTCGAGGATGTCGTTCTGCTTGTAGTTGACGCCGAACTCGGTCGTCTTGCCGGTTTCCGGCCGCAGATTGGGATTGGGCAGGAACGGAAAGCTGACGCCTGCCGGATGATTGCCGCTGATCAGCGTCTCGGTGATCGATGGCGAGCGATAGCCCTCGGCATAGGTGCCATAAAACTGAAGGCCGGCAAGGCCTGCGGATTCGAACGGGGAGACGCCGACGGTGATGCGCGGCGATACCCTGTCGCCGGAAATGTCGTGGGTGTCATCCTTGAGGCTGTAGTTGTCGTAACGCAGCCCGGCGATGACTTCGAGCCACTCCCAGGTGAGCTTGTCCTGGACATAGGCGCCCGAAACGTTGCGCTTGCCCGAAGGCGTGTAGAAACTGTCGCCACCAGCCGCGCCGCCTGTCTTGACATTATCGCCGGCCCAGTCGCCGCCATAGGTCAGCTCGTGCGCGATCCCACTCGTCTCGAACCGGGACGTGTTCCAGATGTCGATGCCGGTGGTGCCGACGTCGAATGTCGACTGCGATCCCGCCGGCAAGACAACGGGAAGGCCGGTGACCGGATCAAAGCGGTTTTGCGGGACAAGGCTGGTCAGATCGAGGTTGGTCTTGTTGTAGGAGGTGTTGATGTGGAGATCGAGCCAGCTCTTGTCCTCATCCGTGATGTTGTAGCGCGCCGTGAAGGTGTTCGACTTCAGGTCGACGTCATTGACCGGCGCACCGCCGCTGATCTCGTTCCAGCCATCGCTTGAGCCGACCCAGCCGAGCTTCAGTTCGCTGTTGTCGGTCGGGCGTATGCTGGTCTTGAGCAGTCCGCTCAGCACGTCGAAGCCGGTGCCCTTGACGGTGTCGCCGCCGCCATCCTTGTAGTCGTCATAGTCGCGGTAGACGATGTTGCCCAGCACGTCCCAATTCTCGTTAATGCGGTAGGCGCCGGATGCACTTGTGGTCCAGCCCTTGCCGTTGCTCTCATAGCGTCCCGTGACGGAACCGGCCCATGTTTCGTCAGGCTTGAGGAAATCCTCGGCATCCTTGGTGTCGAAGAAGACGACGCCGCCGATGGCGCCCGAGCCGTAGGTGTTGGCTACAGGACCACGGATAACATCCACGGATTTGACGAGTTCGGGGTCGATGTAGAAGGTCGACTGCGTGCCGTGGTCGGAGCGCTGGAAATTCTGTCGTGCGCCGTCGACGATGACTGCGACGCGACCGAAATCCTGCAGGCCGCGGATGTTGATGCTGGTGCTGACGCGCCTGGCGTCGGCCTGCGCCGCGACACCGGGCACGCCGAGCAGCATCTCATTGGGCGTCGTCGCCATGCGGCGGTCGAGCTGTTCCTGGCCGATATGGCTGGCCGATGCCAGCGATTCGATCGCCGTCTCGCCGGTGCGGCTGATGACGAGGATCTTGTCGAGCAGCGTTGCTCCCGCTGGTGCTGCCTTTTCCTCTTCAGCCTTCTTCGTTTGATCTGTCGTCTGCGCCGCCTGCTGGGCGTTGGCCAGTTGCGCCGATAAGGCAATCGCCGCCACACTTGCCAGCAATGCCGCCGCGCCGTTCGCCGCCGACCGGCCGCGCCATTCCCAAGTCACAAACCCCATGCCCCAACTCCAAAGTCCAGGTTTCATGCTGGCTGGCCCGGGGCTGGCTGGCATTTTTGATCGTCGCCGACGTCTTAAATGTTGACTCATTTAATCCGGTATTGCACTGACTAGTAA
>NZ_RZRP01000702.1:0-3351 GCF_003997795.1 Mesorhizobium sp. M7A.F.Ca.US.005.03.2.1
GACCTGCAAGGATACAGTGAAGACCGGCTGATGGTCGGGTCCCTCGCGCTTGTCGATCACATATTCGGGTCTGATATCGCTGGTCTTGGCAATCCATTCCTGCAGATCGGATTTCGGATTGAGCGGCTTTGCGATCACCGTATGCGAGCGCGGTTCCCAATAGCGCAGGACGAACCGCCGCGCGGCCTCGATGCCACCGTCGACGTAAACCGCCGCAATCAGCGCTTCGACCGCATCCGCCAGATAGTTTCCGCCCGAGCCGCGCGACCGCATCTTCAAGGCAGAATCGGCGCGGACCAGATCCTCCAGCTGCATTTCGATGCCGATTTCGGAGCAGGTCCGCGCATCGACCAGCGCATTGAAGCGCGGCGCGATTTCACCTTCCGGCGCATCGGGAAATTTTTCGAAAAGCATATCGGCGACGACAAGCCCGAGCACGCGGTCGCCAAGAAATTCAAGACGCTGGTTGTTGGTGGCCGCCTTGACCGCACTGGAATGCGTCAAGGCGGTCTCGAGCAAACGGATATCCTTGAAGACGTAACCGGTCTTGGCCTTCACCAAACCGGCCAGTGTTTCGCCTGTCGGGCGCTTCAAAGCCATCAATTGACGAAGTGAAACAGGCGCGAAGCGCGCATCAGCGACGGCCATTTCCAGATTTCGAGAGGGCTCGCCTTGCCGGCGATCGAGAAGAAGACAAGATTGGCGCGGCCAACCAGATTTTCCGCGGGAACGTAGCCGACAGTGAAACGGCTGTCGGCGGAATTGTCCCGGTTGTCGCCCATCATGAAATAGTGGCCGGGCGGCACGTCGAATTCGCGGGTGTTGTCGCCGATCGAGTTCGAATTCAGGTCAAGCGTGTCGTAGCTGACGCCGTTGGGCAGGGTCTCACGATAGACATCGATCGGGCGCGATTCCTCGGTGATGTCGGGATTGTCGATCTGGCCTGTTTTCACGCGCGGCACGCCGACGCCGTTGATGAAAAGCTGGCCGTCCTTGACCTGGATCTTGTCACCCGGCAGGCCGACAACGCGCTTGATGTAGTCGACGGACGGATCAGGCGGGAACTTGAAAACCGCCACGTCGCCGCGCTTCGGCTCGGCGCCCCAGATGCGGCCCGAAAAAATATCGGGTCCGAAAGGCAGCGAATAGCGCGAATAGCCATAGGACCATTTGGTGACGAACAGATAGTCGCCTTCCAAAAGCGTCGGCCGCATTGATCCCGATGGGATCGAAAAAGGCTGGAACAGCAGCGTGCGGATGACCAGGGCGAGCAAAAGCGCCTGGACGATGACGCTGACGGTCTCGCCAAGCCCGCCGGATTTCTTCTCGGATTTTTCAGCCACGCTCATGTCGTCCTCGATTGTGCGTTGGATGGTATAGAGTCTCGGCGCGCGCTGGGCAACGTCAATGCCGGTCGTCAGAGGCAATCAATGTGGCGCTTCTTCGACGGGCAGCGCCTCGATGATCACAAAGGCTTGAGCGAGCGGGAAATCATCCGTGATGGTGAGGTGGATTGCCGCCCGATGGCCCTTTGGCAGGATTTTGTCCAGCCTGGCCTGCGCTCCTCCCGTCAGCGCCATGGTCGGCGCGCCACTGGGCAGGTTGACGACACCCATGTCGCGCCAGAACACGCCCTGCGCCAGTCCGGTGCCCAGCGCCTTGGCGCAGGCCTCCTTGGCGGCGAAACGCTTGGCATAGGAGGCCGCGCGGGCGCGTCGATTGTCCGAACGCGCCTGTTCGATGTCGGTGTAGATTCTCTGGACGAAGCGCTGGCCGTGACGCTCCAGCGATTTCTCGATGCGTCTGATGTCGATCAGGTCGCTGCCGATGCCGATGATCATCGCGCAGTGGAACCGATGCTTGCGCCGGGATGGGACGATTGCGCATGCCGGCTTGCGCGCTCGGCCAGGCGTTTGCGCCGCTGTTCGCGGAAAGCGTTCATGCCCCAGCGCGTGATGGCGTAGAACAGCAGCCCGAAGATCAAGCCGAGCGGAACCGCACCGATCAGCATCGGTTCAAGGACCGGTTTCCACAATTGCGCGAAGGAGAGGTTGTGCAACATCTCGCCCAGATGCGCCGGCGGCCCATGTGTCGGCAAACGGTCATGCAGGATGAGCTTGCCCGTTTCCCACGACGCGCCCCATAGCAACGGGAAGGTGAGCGGGTTGCCGAAAAAAACGGCGCCAAGCGCCGCCGCCACCAAATTGCCGGCGATCACCCAGCACAGGATGGCAGCGATGATGAAATGGAAACCGACGGGGAAGAATGAAGCGAAGACACCGGCCGCAACGCCGGCCGCCACCGCATGCGGTGTGGCCTTCAGCCGCAGGATGCGCTTGGAAAAATACTGAAGCGAGCGCGAAAACGAGCGGCGCGGCCAAAGATAGGTACGCACCCGCTCATAAAGGCCATCAGGCTTGCGGCGTCGAAATAGCACTCTGTTCCCGTTCCACAGCGCCCGCAACGGCACCTTCAGCCGGGCGTGGCAGCCACATCTTGCGCTTGACGATCACCCTATGGCAATCGCCAGCTTATATAACAACGCGCTGGCGCAAGAACAACCAAACACCTTTTGTGCCGCGCTTGTCGCCGCCCTTCGGGGCGGCTGGTCTTGCTTCGAACATTGGACAATCGCGGCAAATTTAAGGAACGGCAGTCGCATCGCCGAAAGGCACAGCGCCGCCAGCGGCTACGGCAGGTATTCGCTGACCTCGACCAGATTGCCGTCCGGGTCGCGGAAATAGACCGACATCATTGGACCTCGGGCCCCGATACGTTCAACCGGGCCGAGTTCCACCACCACACCATTGGCCGCGAGCCGCGCACGGACCTCATCCAGTGGCCGCTCGGTGATCAGGCAGAAATCACCTGATCCTGATGTCGGCGACTTCGCCTTTGGCTCGAAAGTCCGGCCGACCTCATGCACATTGATCTTATGGCTACCGAAAGCCAGCGCCGTCGGTCGATCGGCCGCGTCGATGCGCTCAAAACCCAGCACGCGCTGGTAAAACTCACAGGTCACTTCCAGCGAAGCGACCGTCAGCACGAAATGATCGATGCCGGCGATCATTTCCAATTCGTCTTCACGCATGTCGGCATGCCCCGTCAGATGTTGCGGCTGCCGGGCTTGATCGCCGGGATGGCGGCAAGCTCCGGCGGCAGCCGGTCGGCCGGATAGGCCGGGACCTCATACTCGGCAAGCGCGATGAGCGGCACGCCGACATCAGTCTTGCCGGCCGAACGATCGATGATGCAGGCCGCGGCAACCACCTCGGCGCCAAGCTCGCGCAGGCACTCGATGGTCTCTCGGATCGACAGGCCGGTGGTGACGATGTCCTCGACGATGACGAC
>NZ_RZRP01000703.1:0-3345 GCF_003997795.1 Mesorhizobium sp. M7A.F.Ca.US.005.03.2.1
GAGAGCTGTGGGTCGGGTCATTGGCGGGAAATGGTCTGTTCGCTGGCTTCCGGGGAGGATGCTATCGTCATTCCACGAAGACGACGCTTGCGCAATGCCGTTGTTTGGCCAAGGTTTCCCGGGAAATCTGGCACAAGTCGGCGAATTGTGCGCCGGAGCCTTTCTAAATCGATTGGAATTGGACAAAACGGTGCGTTGACATGCGCCCGGACTTTTCCGAAAAGGGGCGCAGAGAGATGCTGATGTGGTTTTTGAGGGGTTTTCGGATGAGTTCCGCCGGCGGGCAGCGCATGCGCTCTGCCTTTGCCATGCCGCTCCTCACTCTTGCCATCGGCCTGTCGGCCATGGTCGTGGCTTCGCCGGCGCGTGCCGATTTCCGCGTCTGCAACGCCACGCAGAACCTGGTCGGTGTCGGCATCGGCTATCGCGCCAAGGCCGGCTGGATCACCGAAGGCTGGTGGCACATCGAGGGATCGAGCTGCAAGACGCTGATCGAAGGGCCGCTGTCATCAAGGTTTTACTATCTTTATGCAGAAGACGCCGAACGCGGTGGACGCTGGGACGGCCCGATCAACATGTGCGTGGCTGAAAAAGAGTTCAAGATCGCAGGCGTAACCGACTGCGTCGCCCGGGGCTTTCAGCGCGCCGGATTCCAGGAATATGACACGGGCGAACAGGCAAGCTGGATGGTCCAGCTGACCGATGAGTCCACAACGGGAGGCGCTCCAGCCACCCCGGGAACAAACAGTCAATGAGACGTAGCCGCAAGGTCAAGATCCTAGCCACCATCGGTCCTGCCTCCTCCTCGGAGGAGATGCTGAAGAAACTATTCGAAGCGGGCGCCGATGTGTTCCGCATCAATATGAGCCATACCGACCATGAACTGATGCGCACGCTGGTCGGACGCATCCGCGCTGTCGAGGAAGCCGTTGGCAGGCCGATCGGCATCCTCGCCGATCTGCAAGGGCCAAAGCTGCGCGTCGGCAAGTTCGCCAACGGCAAGGAAGTGCTGACGCAAGGCCAGACCTTCACGCTCGACGACAATCCCGAGCCCGGCACTTCGACCAGGGTCTATCTGCCGCATCCGGAAATCCTGAGCTCGGTCGAAGCCGGCCATCGCCTGCTGATCGACGATGGCAAGCTCGAGCTGAAGGCGGTGAAGAGCGACGGCAAATCGATCGTCTGCACCGTCGTCGCCGGCACCACGATTTCCGACAAGAAAGGCGTCAGCCTGCCTGACACCGACCTGCCGGTCGGCGCGTTGACCGAGAAGGACCGCAAGGACCTCGATGCCGTGCTGGCCACAGGCGTAGACTGGGTGGCGCTTTCCTTCGTGCAGCGGCCGGAGGATCTGGCCGAAGCGCGCAAGATCGCACGCGGCCGGGCGCTGATCATGGCCAAGATCGAGAAGCCGCAGGCTGTCGCCCGGCTGGCCGAGATCATCGAATTGTCCGACGCGCTGATGGTCGCCCGCGGCGATCTCGGCGTCGAGATGCCGCTCGAGGCGGTGCCCGGTATCCAGAAGCAGATCACGCGCGCCGCACGCCGCGCCGGCAAGCCGGTGGTGGTTGCAACGCAGATGCTGGAATCGATGATCACGGCACCGGTGCCGACCCGCGCCGAGGTGTCCGATGTTTCGATCGCCGTCTTCGAAGGCGCCGATGCCATCATGCTGTCGGCGGAATCGGCGGCGGGTGCCTATCCCGTCGAGGCCGTGGCAATGATGAACCGTATCGCCACCAAGGTCGAGACCGATCCGACCTATGCCGGCATCATCAACGCCCAGCGCTCCGAGCCGGAAGCGACCGGCGCCGACGCCATTTCGCTGGCCGCGCGCGAGATCGCCGAAACGCTGAAGCTGTCGGCGATCATCACCTACACTGCATCCGGCACCACAGGCCTGCGCGCCGCCCGCGAGCGGCCGCAAGTGCCTGTTATCGCGCTGTCGCCGATCCTCAACACGGCGCGGCGGCTGTCGCTTTTGTGGGGCACGCATTGCGTTGTCTCGCCCGACGCCGTCGACCTCGACGACATGGTCAACCGCGCCTGCCGCATCGCCTTCGACGAAGGCTTCGGCAAGCCAGGCGACCGCGTCATCATCACCGCGGGCGTACCGCTGCGGACACCGGGTTCGACCAACATGCTGCGCATCGCCTATATCGGGTCGGACACACAAGTCAGCCGCTAGATTCCTAAAGCGTGTCGGCTCTGAACGGTTCGGGCGACCGGCTTCAGGTCGGCGCGAGTTCGGCCTGCGGTACCTTGATATCGGCGCATCTGCCGGCGCCGTAGGCGTCGCCGGCGATGCGCGCCTCCACGGTCCTGGCCATCGCCTGCAGGTCGATACTCTTGCCGGCGACCTTCTCGATGGCGCCGACGGTCAGGTCGGGCGCGATCCAGTCTGGCTTGTGACCGAGATTGTGCACCCAGACGAGTTCGGCACCGGCAATGTCGCGCGCCAGACCGACCGAATGGATATGTGCATAGACCACCTTGTCGCGATCGCCTGAAATGACCACGGTTGGCGCCTTGATCTCGTTGTAGCGCGGTGCGGCGTCGAGGGCATAGCGATAGAGCCCGGCGACATCGGTGGCGTTGGCGCGAAAGGCTTTTGGTCGCAGCACCAGCGGGATAGAGGCCATTCCGAGATAATTGTCCGGCACCTTGTTGGGCGAGAAAACGCAGGTGGTGGCGTCGGCCATCTGCAGTGTACCGGCCGGATAGGTCAGCGTTTCGGAAAACAGCCAGCCGAGCACGGGAATGGTGGTCAGATCGTAGTACCAGGCGGTTGCGCCGCCCGGCCATGGATGGGTCGCCGGTGCGAGGAAGACCAGTCCAAGTGTCTTGTCTGGATGCTCGCGGCCAAAGGCCGATGTCACCACGCCGCCGAAGGAATGGCCGACGATGACAGCCTTCCTGATGCCGAGATGGTCCATCAGTGCGGCAATGGTGTTGGCCTGCGCCGACGGGTTCTCGTTGTTGGTGCCGCGACCCGACCAGCCGTGGCCTGGCCGGTCGAAGAACAGCATTTCGGCGCGGCCTTCGAGCAAGGGACGCAGCGGCAGCATCTGGTCCCTGAGATTGGCGCTGGCGCCGTGGATGAAGACGATCGGCGGCAGCTCGGCGTTGGCGGGTGCCGGAACATGGACATAGTGGATGCGGGCGCCGTCGATGTCGGCGAACTCGCCGAACGGCGGATCGCGGTGCTCGATCAACCATGAGCCGACGCGGGTGATGCCGACAAAGCCGAAGACAAGCGCCATCAGGAAGGCAAGGGCGGCGTAGATCAGGTTCATGGGGAAGATACGGAAGTGGAGGGGGGTAGGTTGTAGGGGAGTAGGGGAG
>NZ_RZRP01000704.1:0-3343 GCF_003997795.1 Mesorhizobium sp. M7A.F.Ca.US.005.03.2.1
AAACCGCCGCAAGTACCCGAAATCTTCCAAGGCGGCTCGTCGCGCGCCGCGCGCGACATGGCATCGCGCGTCTCGGACTGGTACTTCACCAACGGCAACACGCCGGCCGAGATCGCCAAGCAGGTCGATGATATCAGGGTCAAGGCGAAGGCCAATAACCATTCCGTCAAAGTTGGCGTCAACGCCTTCGCGGTCGTTCGCGAGACCGAGGACGAGGCCAGGGCGGTGCTCGCCGAAATCATCGCCGAGGCCAATCCCGACGCGGTCAATGCTTTTGGCCATGAGGTCAAGAATGCCGGCAAGGCCTCGCCGGAAGGTGAGGGCAATTGGGCGAAATCGTCCTTCGACGATCTGGTCCAGTACAATGACGGTTTCCGCTCGAACCTGATCGGCACCCCCAGGCAGGTCGCTCAACGCGTCGTCGACCTGAAGCGCGCGGGTGCGGATCTCATCCTGCTCGGTTTCCTGCACTTCCAGGAAGAGGTCGAGTATTTCGGCAAGCATGTCATCCCGCTCGTTCGCGAACTGGAAGACGCCGAGGCGGCGGCGTCGCTGGCGGCGGAATAGTCACCCCATAGGCACGCCGGACACGCGCCGGCCTGCACACATGGAGCTTGCCCGGCGCGCTGATCCGTCGGGCGGCAATAGGTCTTTGCGCGCCTAATCGAGGACGATTGGAATGCCGTTGCCCAGTTATACGCTCGGAGTGATGGAGGCTTCCGCCTATGCACCGGAGGTCTTTGCGCGCGGCCTGCCGTCAGGTCCACGGCCGGAGCAGTCGTTCGAAGATGTCGCCAAGTCGGCAGGGGCCGTTGCCGGCCATGCCTCAGCGTTGCTTTCGCTTCAGGGCATCAGCCTGTCCTTTGGCGGCGTCGTGGCACTGGCCGATATCGACCTATCGGTCCGCCAAGGCGAGATCCGTGCCATCATCGGCCCGAACGGCGCCGGCAAGAGTTCGCTGATCAACGTCATCAGCGGCGTCTACCGGCCGGATCGCGGCCATGTCCAGCTCGACGGTACCTCCTATGCCCAGGTCCCGACGCAGCGGCTGGCCCATCTCGGCGTCGCCAGAACCTTCCAGAATCTCGCACTGTTCAAGGGCCTAAGCGTCCTCGACAATGTCGCCTCTGGCCTTGCCTACAAGGTTCGCTCCAACTTTGCCGGCCAGGTGCTCGGCATCGGCCGCTCGCGTGGCGAGCAGCGCGATTCACGCAGCCGTGCCGAACAGATCCTTGAATTCCTCCATCTCACCGCCATTCGCGACCGTCTTGTCGGCACCTTGCCTTACGGGCTGCAGAAGCGTGTCGAACTGGCCCGCGCGCTGGTGGCCGAGCCGCGCCTGCTTTTGCTGGCCGAGCCGATGGCCGGCATGACAGCGAGCGAAAAGAGCGAGATGGCGTCTTTCGTCCGTGCCGCGCGCGATCGTTTCGCCACCACCGTGGTGTTGATCGAGCACGATGTCGGCGTCGTCATGGGTCTGTCCGATCGCATCGCCGTTCTCGACTACGGCCGCAAGATCGCCGACGCCACGCCCGATGAAGTTAGGAACGACCAACGCGTCATCGATGCCTATCTCGGCGTCGCCTCGGACAATGAGGACGGGGCAGGCATATGATCGCCGATTTCGACTACCAATTCCTCATCGAAGTGCTCGTCGGCGGCCTGCTCTCAGGCGTCATGTATTCGCTTGTCGCGATCGGCTTCGTGCTCATCTACAAGACCTCGGGCGTGCTCAATTTCGCGCAAGGCGCGATGCTGCTGTTTGCGGCACTCACCTTCGTCAGCCTCGTCGAGCGCGGTATTCCGTTCGCGCTGGCGCTGGCGGTCACCTTCGCCATCATGGTGGCGATGGGTGTCGCCATCGAGCGCACGGTGCTGCGGCCACTGACCAACAAGCCGCCGATCACACTGTTCATGGCGACGCTCGGCCTGTCCTACATCATCGAGGGCGCCGCCCAGCTGATCTGGGGCACGCAGGTCCATGGCCTCGATCTCGGCATCGAGGACGTGCCGCTGGAAATCGGCGGCGTGCTGATCAGCGAGTTCGACATTTTTGCCGCGGTGGTTGCCGCCGGCATGGTCCTCCTGCTGTCGCTGTTCTTCCGCTACACCCGCATCGGCCTCTCCTTCCGCGCCGTTGCCGACGACCAGTTCGCGGCCCTCGCGGTCGGTCTCAGGCTGCCGCTGATCTGGGCCACCGTGTGGGCTGCCGCCGGCCTTGTCGCCCTGGTGGCGGGACTGCTCTGGGGCGCACGCCTCGGCGTGCAGTTCTCGCTGTCGCTGGTGGTGCTCAAGGCGCTGCCGGTGCTGGTGCTCGGCGGCTTCGATTCCATCCTCGGCGCCATCGTCGGCGGGCTGCTGATCGGCGCCAGTGAGAAGCTCGCCGAGGTCTATATCGGCGATTATTTCGGCGGCGGCATCGAGAGCTGGTTTGCCTATGTCGTCGCGCTCGTCTTCCTGCTGATCCGCCCTTCCGGCCTGTTCGGCCAGAAGCTCGTTGAGAGGATCTGAACAATGACCGCGATAACAAGCGATTTCGTCGCCGCGCCGGTGCTGCCGAAATGGGTCGTACCGGTCCTGCTGCTCGCCTTCGCCTATGGTGTCGTGCCGCTGATCGGCTCAAGCTATCTGTTCGAGGCCATCCTGCTGCCGTTCCTGGCGCTCAGCCTCGCCGGCGTGGGCTTGAACATTCTCACCGGCTATGCCGGCCAGGTCTCGCTGGGCAGTGCCGCCTTCATGGCGGCGGGCGCCTTCGCCGCCTATAATTTCAACCTGCGCGTCGAGGGCCTGCCGCTGATCGGCAGCATCTTCCTCGCCGGCATCGTCGCCGCCGCGATCGGCATCGTTTTCGGCCTGCCCAGCCTGCGTCTGAAGGGTTTTTATCTCGCGGTCTCGACGCTCGCCGCGCAGTTCTTCGTGCAATGGGGGCTGACCAAGTTCAGCTGGTTCTCCAACAACTCGGCGTCAGGCGTCATCGACGCGCCGAGACTGTCGATTTCAGGTTTAGCGCTCGACGGCGCCGTCGGCCGCTATTTGTTCGCGCTGACAATTGTCACTGTGCTGACCTTCCTTGCCTACAGGCTGGTCTCGTCGCAGACCGGTCGCAACTTCATCGCCATCCGCGACAATGAAACCGCCGCCCGCATCATCGGCATTCCGGTGCTGAGGACCAAGCTGCTGGCCTTCGCCATCTCGTCCTTCGTCATCGGCGTCGCAGGCGTCATCTGGGCCTTCGCCTATCTGAGGACCGTCGAGCCGGACGGCTTCGATCTCGATCGGTCGTTCCAGATCCTGTTCATCATCATCATCGGCGGGCTGGCTTCCATCCGCGGCGCGGTTTTCC
>NZ_RZRP01000705.1:0-3341 GCF_003997795.1 Mesorhizobium sp. M7A.F.Ca.US.005.03.2.1
ACAACAAGCGTGTCTACTGTTTCGACTGGCATTCAGCGGCCCTTTCTGGCTCTCCCCGAGAGTTTCTGCGCATGCGGCGGAGGTCTGATCGTTGGTTTACTGGAGGGACCGGGCAGCGAAAATTACGATTTCATGTGGCAGTGGTTAGCTTGTTCCTAAATGCTGAATTGGCCGCGCGCAGACGGCTACGCCAGTATTGCCATAGCCGCCTTTTCGCCAATCATCATGGATGGCGCATTGGTGTTGCCCCCGATCAATGTCGGCATGACGGAGGCATCAGCGACGCGCAGATTGTCGAAACCGCGCACCTTGAGACCGGCGGGATCAACCACCGCCATGGCGTCGTTGCCCATCCTGGCCGTGCCAACCGGATGATAGACGGTAAGAGCCTCGGCACGCAGATAGGCGAGAATCTCGTCATCGGTGTTCACGTCGGGCCCAGGCAGGATTTCCGGTCCGCGGATGCCGCCAAAAACCGGCGAAGCCAGGATCGAACGCGCGACCTTTATGCCCTCGACGAGGGTCAGGGCATCCTGTTCGTCACTGAAGAAGCGATGGTCTATGAGCATATTGCGGCGGGTGCCGTCGCGTTGAAGCGTGATTTCGCCGACGCTCCCCGGTCTCAACACACAGGTGTGCACGGCATAGCCGTGGCCATATTCGACGAGCCGACCGCGATGGCTGCGATAGCCCGGCACGAAGTGGAACTGAATGTCGGGTATGCTCCCGGCATACTTCGTCCTGGCAAAGCCGCCGGCTTCGACATAGTTGGTCGTCAGCATGCCTTTGCGCCGGGCGAAATACTGGAACGGCGCCGCCAGCATCGCCGGAAGATTGGCAAGTGAAAGGCCGAGCGTCTTGCGGCTGTTCGATCGCACCGTGATCATGCCATCGACATGGTCGCGCAAGTTCTTACCGACGCCTGGCAGGTTCGCGACCGGTTCAATCCCCGCTGCTTTCAGCTCCCCGGCCGGGCCGACGCCGGAAGCAAGCAGAATGCGCGGCGATCCGATCGCACCCGCGCTGAGGACGACCTCCGCTCGGCACCCCAACCGTTGGGTTGCGCCTTCCCTGATCACGTTGACGCCGGTGACGCGCTCGCGTTCAATCGCCAGATCAAGAACCTCGACGCCTGACAATATCCGCAGATTCGAGCGGCCGAGAACCGGCCGGACAAAGGCGCTGTAGGCCGAGAAGCGCTCGCCTCTGTTCTGGGTCACGTTGTAGATGCCGAGGCCGAGTTGGCCACCGGCATTGAAGTCGCGGTTCTCGGGCAGGCCTACGCCTCTGCCCGCCTCAACCCACAGGCTGGATACCACGTTGGGATCGCGCGGATTGTCGACCAGCAATTCGCCGTCGAATCCGTGATAGGCGGGGCTCTGCAACAGGCAGTTCCGCTCCAATTTCTTGAAGACCGGCAGGACATCGGCATAGGACCACCCGGCGCAGCCAAGCGCTGCCCATTCATCGTAGTCTTGCGCGGCGCCACGAATATAGACCATCGAGTTGATCGAACTCGACCCGCCAAGAACCTTGCCCCGGTTGACCGGTATGCGGCGGTTGTTGAGCAGCGGCTGCGGCACGCCCTTGTAGCCGTAGTCGAAGTTCGGATTGCCGTAGAGCGAGAGAATGCCGGCCGGCACGCGCACCCTGGTGCGGTCGTCGCTGCCGCCCGCCTCGATCAGGCAGACACGAACTGCCGGGTCTGCGCTCAGCCTGTTTGCCAAGACACAGCCGGCCGAACCCGCGCCAATGACGATATAGTCAAATTCCGCCGCCTCGATGCTCATGCCTTGCCCGTTTCGTCATCCACACCGAAGACTGCCGATGTCTGTTTCATGCATGTCGTCTGCCCAAAACCGAGGTCACTTTTGAGCGACATGCATTAGTGCTCGTCGTCTTCGTCATTCTTCAGGAGCTCGAGGATCTCCCGCTTCATGGCGATGAAGTTCGGCTCCATGACCAGATCCATGCTGCGTGGACGCGGGAGGCCTACGCGGATTTCCTTCTTGATCTGACCGGGCCGGCCGGACATGACGAGCACCCTGTCCGCCAGCAGGATCGCTTCGTCGATGTCATGGGTAACGAATAGGACCGTCTTCTTGGAATGATCCCAGATCCTCAGCAAAAGCTTCTGCATGCTGTGACGGGTTTGGCTGTCGAGCGCTCCAAAAGGCTCATCCATCAGCAGCACGTCCGGATCATTGGCGAGCGCTCGCGCAATCGCAACGCGCTGCTTCATGCCGCCCGACAGCTGAGACGGGTAATGGTTGGCGAACTTTGCCAGACCGACCTCGTGGAGAAAATGCTCGACAATGACCCTGCGCTCGGCCGGCGCAATGCCCTTCCGCTTCGGGCCATATTCGACGTTCTGCGCCACCGTAAGCCAGGGAAACAGCGTATATGCCTGAAACACCATGCCGCGATCCGGGCCCGGCTCGGTAACAGGCTTGCCGCCGACTACGATCATGCCGCCGGTGCGCTCCTCAAGACCGGCGACGAGATAAAGCAGGCTCGACTTGCCGCAGCCGGATGGGCCGACGATCACACAGAATTCGTTGGGCACGACGTGAAAGGAAATGCCATCCAGCGCCAGCACCGCATTGTCACCCTTGCCGTAGCGCAGGACCACATTGTCGATGCCTATGTCGGAACTCTTTGGTTTCGTCGTAAGATTCAGGGCGTCCATGTGTGCGTGTTCCTCAATTGGCCCAGGGAGCGACGAGGCGGCGGATGCCCCGGAACAATTGGTCGGTGCAAAGACCAAGGATGCCGATCATGGCGATGGCCATGAAGATCACGTCGACCTGAAAGCCGCGCATGGCTTTGAGCGAGATGTAGCCAAGTCCGCTGCGGGCGGCGACGAGTTCGGCCACGACGAGATAGGTCCAGGCCCAGCCCATGGTGACGCGCAGCACATCCAGCACGCTCGGAAGCGTGGCCGGAAAGACGATGTGGAAGACCGTGTCGCCTCGTTTCGTGCCGAGCGTATAGGCTGCGTTGACAAGGTCGCGCTGGACGCTGCGAGCGCTGTCGGCGATCATGACGAGCTGCTGGAAGAAGACGCCGAAGACGATGACGGCAACGCGCTGCTCGATGCCGATGCCGATCCACAGGATGAAAAGCGGCACGAAGGACGTCACCGGCAGATAGCGTATGAAATTGACCAACGGTTCGAGAACGGCCTGGACGATGCGATAGGTGCCCATCGTCAATCCAAGCGGCACCGCAACGATGCTCGAAAGGACGAAGCCGATCAACACCACCTGGACGCTGGCGAAAACATGCTCCCACAACGACCCGTCAAGCGCCATGCTGATGGTGGTGGACAACACGGATTC
>NZ_RZRP01000706.1:0-3338 GCF_003997795.1 Mesorhizobium sp. M7A.F.Ca.US.005.03.2.1
CTGGAAGAGGTGGTCGAGGCCGACCTCGTGCTTCATCTGCGCGACATTTCCGATCCGGACACGGCCGCCCAGGCCGAGGATGTCGAGCGTATCCTTGCAGATCTTGGCGTTGACGCTGGTGATGCCAAGCGGGTGATCGAAGTGTGGAACAAGATCGACCGGCTCGACGAAGGCAACCGGACCCGGCTGCTTGCAGACGGCGCCGATGCCAACAAGGCGCCGCCGATTGCGGTGTCGGCGGTGACCGGCGAGGGCATCGATGGGCTGAAGGCGATCATCGAAACGCGGATGGCGGGCGAACTCGAAGACCTCACCGTGACGATCGAGCCGGCACAGTTCGGCCTTGTCGACTGGCTTTACCGCAATGGCGATGTGGTTTCGCGAAGCGACAATGACGACGGCAGCGCCACCATCTCGCTGAAGGCCACGCAAAGCGCGCGCGAAGAGATCGAAAACAGATTGCGTCGTAAAAACAACGGATAATCCGGAGCAGTTCCAGGAAAAGTGTATAGCGGTTTCCGTCGGGAGTTGCCCGAAAAGAGAGACTACTTCGCGGTCTTTGCTTCCTGCCAGAGCGCTTCCATCTCGGCCAGATCAGCCTTGTCCAGCGTGTTGCCGGCTTTCTCCAAAGCCTGCTCGACATAATGGAAACGTGAGCGGAATTTCTCGTTGGTGCCGCTCAGCGCTGCTTCCGAATCGAGCTTGAGGTGGCGACCGAGATTGACGACGGCAAACAGCATGTCGCCGAACTCGTCCTTGATCGAGGCGGTGTCGCCCTTGGCCAGCGCCTCGCGCAATTCGCCGATCTCTTCCTCGATCTTGTCGAGGATGGGCGCTGCCTCGCTCCAGTCGAAGCCGACGCGGGCGGCCTTCTCCTGAAGTTTCAGCGCCCGGGTCAGCGCGGGCAGGGCGACCGGCACGCTGTCCAGAAACCCCTTGCCATTGTCTTCGGGATCGAGACCGCGCGCGAGGCGGGCGCTTCGTTTCTCTGCCTTCTCTTCTGCCTTGATCTTTTCCCACATGCCCTTGGCCATGCCGGCGCTGCGGGCCTTTTCGTCGCCGAAGACATGCGGATGGCGTCGGATCATTTTCGTCGTGATGGCTTGCACCACATCGGGGAAGGCAAACTCGCCGGCCTCCTCGGCCATTTGCGCGTGGTAGACGACCTGCAGCAGCAGATCGCCGAGTTCGTCGCGCAGATCGTCGAGGTCGCCGCGCGCGATGGCATCCGCGACCTCATAGGCCTCTTCGATCGTGTAGGGCGCGATGGTCGAGAAATCCTGTTCGATATCCCAGGGACAGCCGGTCTTCGGCGCCCGCAGCGCCGCCATGATCTCGATCAGGCGCGAAATGTCTTTCGATGGCGTCATAGGGCTGATGCTATCCCGCGACCGGCCGCTCTGCCAACGCTGTCAGTTGGCAAGGGGAGATTGTCCACAGGGGGCAGCTCTGCGAAGGTCAGCTGACCAGAGCCTGGACTTCTCGCCGCCGGGCTGTAGTGAAACTTATCCTTCGTTATCAACTCCTTCGTTATCAACGCGCTGCAGGATCGCGCGGTAACGGCTGCACACTGCGGGATCGGCATAGAAGTCCACTTCCGTATCAATGATCTCGTCAAGGCTTAGTCCAAGGTAATGCGCCTTGACTTTTGCCAGGACGTCTTGCGCTTGCTTGATTTCGCCGAGTTCGGAATGGCAGACGACAAGACGAACGAGCGACCACGGAGGTACAGTCGCCATTTTCGCGTAGCAGGCAGTTGCCTCGCGATACCGCCCAGCCGTCGTCAGTATGACGCCACGGAAGTCATCATACCATCCCACAGCGTACGGGTCGCGGCGCTGGGCTTCGTTTATTTCGCTAAGCCCTTCCTCGGGCCTGTCCGTGTGATTGAGGAAAATAGCGCGGATACTAAGAATGAACGGATCGTTCGGATTGAGCGCAACCGCCCGGTCGAGGCTGATTTCAGCTTGCCTGAATTGGCGCAAATACAAGTGAGCGAAGCCGGTGGCGAGATGCCCATAGGCCTCGTCGGGGTCAAGGCCCAATGCGGTTCTTGCGATCTCCAGTCCGGAATGCAAATGACCGGGATTGTTGTAGTCCCAATAGTACTTGAAGGACTCCACAAAGCTGAGCATGGCGTGGGCGGCAGCAAACCGGGGATCGAGGCTCACCGCCCGGCGCAGAAAGGGTTCTGCTTCGAGCACCGTATCATAGACGGCTGCAAGTTGTAGCGCCCGCAAGTAAAACTCATAAGCCGACATATTGTTGGTCGGCCGGGACCTGGCGCGCGATGCAATCGCTGTTCTGGTCTGTCGTGCCAGACGCGCCGCAATCATCTGGGTGATTTCGTCCTGGATGGCGAAAATGTCGTCGAGTTCGCGGTCGTAGTGTTCGCCCCAGATATGGGCCATCAAGACGGCGTCTGTCAGCTGCACGGTGATGCGAACCCGGTTGCCAATCTTTCGGACGCTACCGTCGACGACATACTGCACGCCAAGTTTCTTTGCCACCTCGGCCACGTCATTGGCCTTGCCTCGGAACTGGAAGGAGGAATTCCGCGCAATGACTAGGAACTCCCTGAACTTGCCGAGCCCGGCGATGATGTCTTCTGTAATCCCGTCGCTGAAATAGTCCTGCTCCGGGTCCCCGCTCATGTTGTGGAAGGGTAGAACGGCAATTGATGGCCTGGTCGGCGCCGCAGCTTCTGCTGTAGCCCCGAAGGGCCTAGGGCCAGCATATTTATAGCCACGGCCATGCACGGTTACGATCATTTCGGCGGGCAGCAGTTTTCGTAGCGCCGAAATGTGGACCTGCAGCGTGTTCTCCTCCACCACCAGGCCGGGCCAGACCGCATCGAAAAGTTCGGTCTTGCTGACCACCTCATCCGGCCTGTCGAGCAACATGGCGAGGATGTCGAAGGAACGGGCCGAAAGCTCCACCGGACCTTTCGGCCCCAGCAACTGCCGTTCGGCGCGTTTCAAACGATAGTTCCCAAACTCCAAGTCCATCGGCAAAGAACCCGTCCTCGCGGGCAAGATAATCCAAGATGACCCTGAAGGCGAACTTCAGGGCCGTTCAGGACTCTTCAGGTCCGGGCCAAGGATTTGAACGGGAACCGGTGTCACTCTCCCCGTCACAGGAGGACACCATGACTGACATGCCCACCCCCATCACCACCCGCCGCCTTAACCTGTCGAAGCCCAGCTTTGCGTGGCTCCAAATCGGCGCATCGCTTGCCGCCATGTCCGGCTTTGTGGGAGATGCACTCAAGATGGCATTCGTGGACCCTTACACGAGTCTCCGTCGCCAGCCGGAGGTCGTCCCGGAGGATGATCTTG
>NZ_RZRP01000707.1:0-3335 GCF_003997795.1 Mesorhizobium sp. M7A.F.Ca.US.005.03.2.1
CATGTCTATCCGCGCCAGCTTTCTGAAAGGTTCCCCACCCGGCGACCTGCCCGTGGCCGGCGACCGCACGCCTGATGCCACACTGGCCGGTTTTGTGGCAAGGAAAAGGCGGCACGGCCAAAGCGTATCGCGTTTGATCGGATTCATGCGATGCGCTTTAGCGTCTTAGTTTATGCATGTCGTTCGCCCAAAACCGAGATCAGTTTTGGGCGACATGCCTCAGACGAACAGGTTCCGCTCCCGCTCCACCATCTTGGTGATGAAGCTGGCGACGATCTGAACGCGGCGCAGCGGCCTGACCGATTCGTGATAGACCAGCCAGTAGGCGCGGCGGATCGGCGCGACTACATCGACCGGCACCAATTCCGGCATCGAGCGGGCGACGAAGGTGTGCAGGATGCCGATGCCGGCGCCCGAGCGCACTGCTTCGGCCTGGCCGAGCGCCGAGGAGATGGCGAAACTGGTGCGCCAGTCCGCGCTGAATTCGGCCGCGTAGTCGAGCGAAGGGCTGACAATGAGATCCGGCACATAGCCGATAAGGGTGTGCTGGCCGAGTTCGGCCGCTGTTTTGGGCAGACCATTGGCATCGACATAAGCGCGCGAGGCAAACAGGCCGAGCGAATAGTCGACCAGCTTTCCCGCCACCAGCCGGCCTTCGGTCGGCCGCTCGACAGTGATGGCGATGTCCGCCTCGCGGCGCGACAGGGAGAAGGAGCGCGGCACCGGCACCAGCTGGATCGTCAGCTCGCGGTGCAGGGCGGTCAGCGCGCCAAGGCGCTTGGCCAGGAAGGCAACGCCAAAACCGTCCGGGGCGCCGATGCGCACCGTGCCGGAAACATCGTCGCCTTCGCCTGATATGGTCGAGCGCGCGGCGATCATGTCGCCCTCCATGCGCTCGGCAATGTCGAGGAAGCGCTCGCCGGCGGGAGTCAGCTCGCTGCCGGTGGTCAGCCGGCGAAACAGCTTTGTCCGCAGCGCATCCTCGAGTGCGGCGATGCGGCGTGAGACGGTGGCGTGGTTGAGCTCCAGCCGTTTGGCGGCGCCAAGGATCTGGCCGGCACGCGCCACGGCAAGGAAGATGCGGACGTCATCCCAGTTCATGGGGATGGTCCAGATGACAATCGCTGACGCCGCGTCCTGTGGTGGGAACTCAATCTCTCAATCCCTGCTGCTATCAGACGGGTCTCCGCATTTGCGAGAATTGATGCTCGTCCGTCAACCGCTATCTACTTTCCGCACAACGGTTGCGTTCTCCGTCGCGTTGCCATCCGCCGGCCAAAGGCGGACAATGCAGCATCACAAACAAGGGAGAGAAATCATGATCGATTATGGTCATTTCATCGGCGGCAAGCATGTCGCCGGGACCAGCGGCCGCAAGCAGGATGTCATGCAGCCGATGGATGGCTCCGTGCGCGGCACGGTGGCGCTGGCATCACAGGCGGAACTGCGCGCTGCGGTGGAGAACGCCAAGGCTGCGCAGCCGAAATGGGCCGCAACCAACCCGCAGCGTCGCGTGCGCGTGCTGATGAAGTTTCTCGAACTGGTCGCCCGCGACTATGACGAACTGGCCGACATCCTGGCGCGCGAGCACGGCAAGACGATCGCCGACGCCAAGGGCGACATCCAGCGCGGCCTCGAAGTGGTCGAAGTCTGCATCGGCGCGCCGCACATGATGAAGGGTGAATTCACCGACGGCGCCGGCCCCGGCATCGACGTCTATTCGATGCGCCAGCCGCTCGGCGTCGTCGCCGGCATCACACCGTTCAACTTCCCGGCAATGATCCCGCTGTGGAAGATCGCGCCGGCCATCGCCTGCGGCAACGCCTTCATCCTGAAGCCTTCGGAGCGCGATCCGGGCGTGCCGATGCGCATCGCCGAACTGTTCCTCGAAGCTGGCCTGCCGGCGGGCATCCTCAATGTCGTCAATGGCGACAAGGACGTGGTCGACGCCATCCTCGACGATCCCGACATCAAGGCCATCGGCTTTGTCGGCTCGACGCCGATCGCCCACTACATCTATTCGCGCGGCACGGCCGCCGGCAAGCGCGTGCAGTGCTTCGGCGGCGCCAAGAACCACATGATCATCATGCCCGATGCCGACATGGACCAGACGGTCGACGCGCTGATCGGCGCCGGCTACGGCTCGGCCGGCGAACGCTGCATGGCGATCTCGGTTGCCGTCCCGGTCGGCAACGACACCGCCAACCGGCTGATGGAAAAGCTGATCCCGCGCGTCGAAAGCCTGAAGGTCGGTCCTTCGACCGACTCTTCCGCCGATTTCGGCCCGCTGGTGACGCGCCAAGCCCTGGAGCGGGTCAAGGGCTATGTCGACACCGGCGTCAAGGAAGGCGCCAAGCTGGTCGTCGACGGCCGCGGCTTCTCCATGCAGGGCTATGAAGACGGCTACTATATGGGCGGCTGCCTGTTCGACAACGTCACCGCGGACATGCGCATCTACAAGGAAGAGATCTTTGGGCCGGTGCTGTCGGTTGTGCGCGCGCCGACCTATGAGAGCGCGATCAAGCTCGCCAACGACCACGAGATGGGCAATGGCGTCGCCATCTTCACCCGTGACGGCGATGCCGCGCGCGATTTCGCAAGCCGTGTCCAGGTCGGCATGGTCGGCATCAATGTGCCGATCCCGGTGCCGATCGCCTACTACACCTTCGGCGGTTGGAAGGCGTCTTCCTTCGGCGACCTCAACCAGCACGGCCCGGACGCGTTCCGTTTCTACACCAAGACCAAGACGGTGACCTCGCGCTGGCCGTCCGGGATCAAGGACGGTGCCGAATTCGTCATCCCGACGATGAACTGACCGGACGATTTCCTGGTTGCGCGTCCTCGCCTTCGGCTGCGGTCGCGCGGGCAGGCATCAAGGACGGTGCCGAATTCGTCATCCCGACGATGAACTGACCGGACAACAGATTGATTTTGAATTTGAGGCCCGGGCGCTCGCGCCCGGGCTTTTTTGCAGTCCGGTGACGACCCTATCTGCGTGAACGCTAATGTGATGGAACCAAGTGGGCATCTGCCGTCTTGGTTTGCAGTCCTGCCGCAAGGAGGTACGGCAGATCAAGCAACGGCGCTGGCGACAGCTTCGGGGACATCGTCTGGCGCAAGGAGGTGTCAGATGACCCGTCTTGTGGCAACGCTATTTTTCGCGGCGGTTTCCGCGTTTGCCGCCGTCCCGGCGATGGCGGAGCAATGCGCAGCCCGTGCGGATATGATCAAAGCGCTCGGGGAAAAATTCCACGAAAGCGAGGCTGCGCGCGGCCTGGTCAACCCGAGCGTCATTCTTGAGATATTCGTCTCCGACCAGGGCACCTGGACGATCC
>NZ_RZRP01000708.1:0-3332 GCF_003997795.1 Mesorhizobium sp. M7A.F.Ca.US.005.03.2.1
GCCCAGCCACGCATCGGTGATGAGGCAGGCGCCGGCGCCGGCCGCCTCGAAGACACGCGTGGCCGGTGAAAAACCGTTTACGGCCATGCTGTCGCGGCTGATGTTCAGAACCGCCTTGGGTGTGACGTTGAAGGCATTGTGATCGCGGGTGCCGACGTGACCGAGCCAGCCGACATTGGCGGGAAGCGGCTTGTCCCCCCAGCCCGATCCACCGAGCAGAAAACGCTGTTTCGGCAGCTGGCATGCGGGATCGAGGAAAAACGCTTCGACCCGTGCCTCACGATCCGGCAGCCTGTTGCCAAGGAACGCCAGATCGCAAGCGAAACGCGCATTGCTGGTGACCGGATAATGTGTTTGGGGATCGAGCGCATTGTAGATCGGCACGCATTCGTTCGCCCCCATGGCACGGTAGGCCCATACGACGGGGTCGCCGCCGCCATAGGTCAGCACAAGGTCGATTTCTTGCAGGGCGCTATGGAGCGGATGGTCCGGTTCGTCGCGCAACTGGGCAAGGGTTGCCGGAGCGTCCACGTCCCAGAATACCACCAGCGCGTCGCTGCGGGCGTGGTCGAGAACGACACGCAGCAGCGCCTCGTCCTCGAAACCGACGCCACTCGCCTTGACGACGATGTCGGCGCTGGCGGCACGTGCCGCGACCTGCATCAGCGCGTGCTGGGTCGCTTCATAAACGACGACAGTGCACCAGTCAGGCGCCTCGATGTCGCGATTCTTCTGCCGGTCGTAGACGTCGGGTTCATAGAAGGTGATTTCGTAGCCCAATTGGGAAAGCGCCTTCAGCAACCCGCGATAGTAAGTCGCGGCACCGTTCCAGTAGGACGACAAAAGACTCGATCCGTAGAATGCCATCTTCATGCGGCGGCTTCCTTTGCGGTGGTGTTGTTGATGGTATGTTCGGTCGTGCATGCCGTGAGCACGCGGAACAGCTCGTCAACGCGGTGCTGGCAGGTATGCCGGGAGCGAATGGTCTCGAGGCCCGAAGTCACCAGGGAAGCCGCGAAATCCGCATCGGCCAATACCGCCCGCAAGTGTTGCCGCATCTGAGAGCCGTTCTCCGCAAACAGGAAGTCGACGCCGGGCCTGAACAGCTGCTCGACATCGGACCAGGGTGCTGAAATCAGCGGAATGCCGCAGGCGAGCGCCTCGAACATCCGGATCGTCGGAATTCCAGGCAATCCCTCACGATAGGGGCGCCGTGGGATGTGAACGGTGACACGATGCGCGGCGAACGCCTTCGGCACATCGGCATTGGCGATCCATCCATCATAGCGCAGTCCGGCGGCGGCCAGGTCCGCAAGTGCGGGCTTGGGGTAGCGTACGCCGTGAACAGTGGCCTCGAGACCGAGATCGTGTACTGGCTCGATCAGAAATTCCTTGAGTTCGGCAGTCCGCTCATCGTCGCCCCAGTTTCCAATCCAGACCAGATCGGACATGGGATGGATCTCTGGGTGCGGCTTGAACAGGCGATCGTCCGCGGCTTCATGCCAGGTGAAGACGCGCTTGCCCCAGCCGGCGCGCAGATAGCTCTCGCGCAAGGTCTCGCCAAAGGCGAGGACGCCGTCATAGTGCTCCAACCGTAGCGCCGAGATTGCCTCGGTCGCCGATATGGCCCGGTGATGGGTGTCATGAAACAGAAGGATGAAGTTGCCGCCAGCGGCCCGGGCACGGCCGATGCGTGCGACAAGCTCCGGATCCGTCCACTCATGAACGATCACAACGTCGGCCTCGGCGATCCAGGCCTCGTGATCGAACCCGGCATTGTAGGTCACCGGCATCAACTCTGGGAAATCCTTGCGGAAGCGTTCGATGGCGAAGGATCCCTTCTCGGCCAACAGGTTCGAACGGCTCCAGCCGTCGGACGGCTCCAGCGCGACTGCCTGGTGCTGGCGCGCGATCAGATCCCGCATGATACCGCGCAGGAAATGGGCATTGCCGTGGTTCCAGTCGGATACGACCGAGTGGGTGTAGAACAAAAAGCGCATGGTCAACGCCCCGCCATAGCCAGGGCCGCCTTGTCGTAGACGCCTCGCATGGCTGCCGCTTGCCTGGCCAGTGTAAACCGGCGGCTCCGTCGCATCGCTGCCTGGCCGAGCTCTCGCCTGAGTTCGGCATCGCTGGAAAGACGATTGAGGCCGGCAGCGAGGTCGTGCGGATTGCGCGCGTCAAAGAACATCGCGGCCCCGTCCCATAGTTCGCGATAGGTTGCGATGTCGGAAAGCACCAGGGGCGTCGCCGACATGGCAGCTTCCAGCGCGGCCAGACCGAATGGCTCATAGATCGACGGCGACACGAAAATGCCGGCGCGCGCCATCAAGGACCGCACCTCGTGAGACGGCAGTGCTCCCAGAGGAACAGCATAGCTGAAGCTGGTACGCCCGCCGTTCGGACCGTGCATCGAACCGGCGGCAAAGACGGGCCATTGCGTCAGCGACGCGGCCTGGTCGATCACCGCCGCATTCTTCCCCTCGTCCCACCAGCGGGCAGCGGCGAAGACGAGCGGTTGGCGCTTTTCGGCCTTCGGCACCGGACTGGCACTATTTCCGACGACACTCAGACGCGCGATCGGGCCGTAGCAGGTCTCAAGCATGTCGGCGTGGCTGCGGCTCGGCACGATGACTGCGTCGGCCCGATTGAAGCCACGCCTGTTGCGCTCCTTCTGCCAGGCCCATGCGCCATCCACTGCCTGTTTCCTGACGGCGTGGAACCATGTCGTCACGCAGGAATGGGAGACCGCCACGGCTGGGCACGGCGCATCGAATCCCGCCGCCTGCGTCGGCGCGTTGAAATGGACTAGGTCGATGGCGTGGTCGCGCATGGGCGCAAGCAATTCTAGCGGTAGCGCATCCAGGTCGCCGCCGTTGTGGGTCATCCAATCCGGCGGCGTGTTCAACCAGATCAGCGTGGTGAAAGTCTCTGCCTCCGCAGCCTGCTGCCTCGTCGGCTGGGGACCGAGCCCGGCAAGCACCACACTGTCGCCGCCATTCACAAGTTCCCGTGCCAGATCAAGCGCATAGCGCCATACGCCGCCCACGGCATCGACGGTCATCAGGATGCGCCGCGAGCGCGGCGTCAGTGTTCGCAACATGTCGCCTCCAGTTCCGCCAGCGGCCGGGGCCGCTTCTCCTGGATGTCACTGAATTTCTGGAAGGATGCGAGATAGTGATCATGGGCGCGCTCCCAGGCAAGGTCGTCGGGTTCGCCCCAAAGCTCGCGATAGCTGGGCGAACTCGGATACGGATAAAGCGGAACAGGTTCATTGGCCCATACGCCGTGGTCGATCAGGTGGGTTCGCCAGTGCTCGACCAGGGCGGGAT
>NZ_RZRP01000709.1:0-3330 GCF_003997795.1 Mesorhizobium sp. M7A.F.Ca.US.005.03.2.1
CCCCTATTCCCCTACCTCGCATTTTCGGGGTTACATCAGTCAAAACTCTTCCCTATAAGGCCCTCCTAGCCTGATACCAGAATCGCGAGCACAACCGGCCGGGTCTTCCCGTCCCGGTTTTTTGTGCAAGCCGCCCGCCGAACGGACCTTTGACATGCCAAGACGCACTGACATCAAGTCGATCCTGATCATCGGGGCCGGCCCCATCGTCATCGGCCAGGCCTGCGAGTTCGACTATTCCGGCACGCAGGCCTGCAAGGCGCTGAAGGAGGAAGGCTTCCGCGTCATCCTGGTCAATTCCAACCCGGCCACCATCATGACCGACCCGGAACTGGCCGACGCCACCTATATCGAGCCGATCACGCCTGAAGTGGTGGCCAAGATCATCGCCAAGGAGCGGCCCGACGCGCTGCTGCCGACCATGGGCGGCCAGACCGCGCTCAACACCGCTCTGTCGCTGCGCCGCATGGGCGTGCTCGAGCGCTACAATGTCGAGATGATCGGCGCCGATGCTACCGCCATCGACAAGGCCGAGGACCGCGCGCTGTTTCGCGAGGCGATGAAGAAGATCGGCCTGGAAACGCCGAAGTCGATGCTGGCCAACGCCACCGACGTCAAGAACACCGACCGCAAGACGCATGAGGCCGAGCGCGCCGCGCTCAAGGCCGAGAAACCGGCCGATCTCGACGCTGCGCTCGACGCCTTGGAAACCCGCTGGAACCTCGGCGAAGGCGACCGCAAGCAGCGCTATATCAGCCATGGCATGGCGATCGCCGCCCAGGCGCTCGACCATGTCGGCCTGCCGGCCATCATCCGCCCGTCCTTCACCATGGGCGGCACCGGCGGCGGCATCGCCTACAACCGCGCCGAATTCTACGAGATCGTCCAGTCCGGCCTCGACGCCTCGCCGACCACCGAAGTGCTGATCGAGGAGAGCGTGCTCGGCTGGAAGGAGTATGAGATGGAGGTCGTCCGCGACAGAGCGGACAATTGCATCATCGTCTGCTCGATCGAGAACATCGACCCGATGGGCGTGCATACGGGCGACTCGATCACCGTCGCCCCTGCCCTGACGCTGACCGACAAAGAATACCAGATGATGCGCAACGCCTCGATCGCGGTGCTGCGCGAGATCGGCGTCGAGACCGGCGGCTCCAACGTACAGTTCGCCGTCAACCCGGCCGATGGCCGCCTCGTCGTCATCGAGATGAACCCGCGCGTCTCGCGCTCGTCGGCCCTGGCCTCGAAGGCGACCGGTTTCCCGATCGCCAAGATCGCGGCAAAACTCGCCGTCGGCTATACGCTGGACGAGTTGGAGAACGACATCACCGGCGGCGCCACGCCGGCCTCGTTCGAGCCGTCGATCGATTACGTCGTCACGAAGATCCCGCGCTTTGCCTTCGAGAAATTCCCCGGCGCCGAGCCGGTGCTGACCACCGCCATGAAGTCGGTCGGCGAAGTCATGGCCATCGGCCGCACCTTCCAGGAATCGCTGCAGAAGGCGCTGCGTGGACTGGAAACCGGCCTGACTGGTCTGGACGAGATCGAGATTCCCGGTCTCAGCCATGGGGGCCTCGGTTCCGCCAACCATGCCGACGACCGCAACGCCATTCGTGCAGCGCTCGGCACGCCGACGCCCGACCGGCTGCGCATGGTGGCGCAGGCGATCCGCATGGGCACCTCGTTGGAGGACGTGCACGCCATGTGCAAGATCGACCCGTGGTTCCTCGAACAGATCGCCGGCATCGTCGCCATGGAAGCCCGCATCCGCGAGCACGGCATTCCCGAGGATGCCGTCAATCTGCGCATGCTGAAGGCCATGGGCTTCTCCGATGCCCGCCTCGCGTCGCTGACGAAGACCGACGCCGAAGTGATTCAGAAAGCTCGCGAAAAGCTCGACGTTCATCCTGTTTATAAACGCATCGACACTTGTGCGGCCGAGTTCGCCTCGCCCACCGCCTACATGTACTCGACCTATGAAGTGCCGTTCGCCGGCGCGCTGGCCAACGAGGCGCAGGTCTCGTCGCGCAAGAAGGTCGTCATCCTCGGCGGCGGGCCGAACCGCATCGGCCAGGGCATCGAGTTCGACTATTGCTGCTGCCACGCCGCCTTCGCGCTGCGCGATGCCGGCTATGAGGCGATCATGATCAACTGCAACCCCGAGACGGTCTCGACCGACTATGACACCTCAGACCGGCTCTATTTCGAGCCCCTGACGGCGGAAGACGTGCTGGAGATCCTGCGCGCCGAACAGGCGTCGGGCGAGCTGGTCGGCGTCATCGTGCAGTTCGGCGGCCAGACGCCGCTGAAGCTCGCCGATGCGCTGGAGAAGGCCGGCATCCCGATCCTCGGCACCTCGCCCGACATGATCGATCTCGCCGAAGACCGCGACCGCTTCCAGAAGCTGCTGCACAAGCTGAACCTCAGCCAGCCGAAGAACGGCATCGCCTATTCGGTCGAGCAGGCCCGCCTGGTTGCCGGCGAGCTCGGCTTCCCGCTGGTGGTGCGCCCGTCCTATGTGCTGGGCGGCCGCGCCATGCAGATCATTCATGACGAGGGCATGCTGCAGACCTACCTGCTCGACACCGTGCCCGGCCTGGTGCCGGAGGACATCAAGCAGAAATACCCCAACGACAAGACCGGCCAGATCAACACGCTGCTGGGCAAGAACCCGCTGCTGTTCGACACCTATCTCAGTGGCGCCATCGAGGTCGATGTCGACTGCCTCTGCGACGGCAAGTCGACCTTCGTCTCCGGCATTCTGGAACACATCGAGGAAGCCGGCATCCATTCGGGCGACAGTGCCTGCTCGCTGCCGGTGCACTCGCTGCCTTCCGAACTGGTCGACGAGCTGGAGCGCCAGACGGCAGCCCTTGCCCGCGCGCTCAATGTCGGCGGCCTGATGAACGTGCAATACGCGATCAAGGACGGCACGGTCTATGTGCTGGAGGTCAACCCGCGCGCGTCACGCACCGTGCCGTTCGTCGCCAAGACCATCGGCCGGCCGATCGCGAAAATCGCCGCCCGCATCATGGCCGGCGAAAAACCGGAAGACGCCTTCGCCCATTACGGCGCGATGCCTGATCCCAGGAACCCCGGCCACATCGCGGTCAAGGAAGCCGTGTTCCCCTTCGCCCGCTTCCCCGGCGTCGACATCCTGCTCGGCCCGGAAATGCGCTCGACCGGCGAGGTCATGGGCCTCGACCGCGATTTTGCGCTGGCCTTCGCCAAGAGCCAGTTGGGCGCCGGCGTCGACCTGCCGCGCTCCGGCACGCTGTTCGTCTCGGTGCGCGACGAGGACAAGAAAGGCATCCTGCCGGCGGTCAAGCG
>NZ_RZRP01000070.1:0-13399 GCF_003997795.1 Mesorhizobium sp. M7A.F.Ca.US.005.03.2.1
GGTCTGCGCGGCGCTCTGTCGGACCTTTTCTGGCGCAAGCCCAAGGTCCTGTTGCTGCTCATGCTGCTGCCTCCGGTTTTGTGGCTGGGCATCGTCTATATCGGCTCGCTGTTTGCGCTGCTGGCGCAGAGCTTTTTCTCCATCGACGAGTTTTCCGGCCTCATCAACCGCGAGTTCACGCTCAAGACCTATGGCGACCTGTTCCAGGCCGCCAATCTCGACATCATCCTGCGCACGGTGACGATGGCGGCTCTGGTCACGCTGGCCTCGGCCGTCATCGCCTTCCCCATAGCCTACTACGCGGCGCGCTATGCGCGCGGCCGCTGGAAGGCCTTGTTCTATCTCGGCATCATGCTGCCGCTGTGGTCGAGCTATCTGGTCAAGATCTACGCCTGGAAGCTGATCCTGGCCAAGGAAGGCATTCTCACCTGGCTGCTCGCCAAGCTGCATTTGTTGTGGGTTCTCGACGCTTGGCTGTCGCTGCCGATCGTCGGCGGCAATTCCCTGTCGGTATCGTTCACCGGCACCTTCATCGTCTTCGTCTATGTCTGGCTACCGTTCATGATCCTCCCCGTTCAGGCGGCGCTCGAGCGCGTGCCCGGCAATCTGGTCGAGGCCTCGTCCGACCTCGGCGCTTCACCGGGACAGACCTTCCGCAACGTGCTGTTTCCGCTGGCGCTGCCGGGCATCGTCGCCGGTTCGATCTTCACCTTCTCGCTGACGCTGGGCGACTACATCATCCCGCAGATCATCGGCACCTCGCGTCTGTTCATCGGCCAGGCGGTCTATTCGCAGCAAGGCACCGCCGGCAACATCCCGCTCGCCGCCGCCTTCACCGTGGTGCCGATCGTCATCATGGGCTTCTATCTCTGGGGCGCCAAGCGCATGGGGGCCTTCGATGCGCTCTGATGGTTCCCAGTCGGCTCCGCTCGGCCTGAAGATTGCCGCCGCCTGCGGGCTGCTGTTCCTGCACCTGCCGATCCTGCTGATCTTCGTCTATGCCTTCACCACCGAAGAGAAGAGTTTCGTCTGGCCGCCGCCAGGGCTGACGACGCAGTGGTTCGCCGTGACCTGGAACCGGCCAGATGTCTGGCAGGCGCTGTCGCTGTCGGTCAGGGTGGCCGCGATTTCGACGGCGATCGCGCTCATCCTCGGCACGCTCTGTTCGGCGGCGGTGTCGCGGACAAGATTCTTCGGCCGCGAAACCATCTCGCTGCTGGTCATCCTGCCGATCGCGCTGCCCGGCATCATCACCGGCATTGCGCTGCGCTCGGCCTTTTCGCTGGCCGACATCCCGTTCTCGTTCTGGACGATCGTGCTTGGCCACGCCACCTTCTGCGTGGTCGTCGTCTACAACAACGCCGTCGCCCGTTTCCGCCGCACTTCCGGTTCGATGATCGAGGCTTCGATGGATCTCGGCGCCGACGGTTTTCAGACCTTCCGCCATGTCGTGCTGCCCAACATCGCCACGGCGCTGCTTGCCGGCGGCATGCTGGCCTTCGCGCTGTCCTTCGACGAGGTCATCGTCACCACCTTCACCGCCGGCCAGCAGCAGACGCTGCCGATCTGGATGCTGGAAGAACTGATCCGTCCGCGCCAGCGCCCGGTCACCAATGTCGTTGCCATGGTCGTCATGCTGGTGACGTTGCTGCCGATCCTTGCCGCTTATTACCTCACCCGTGACGGCGACCAGATCGCTGGAAGCGGGAAATGAAAAACAGCGAATAGGGAGTAGCGAATAGGGATCGACGGTCAAACCCTACTCGCTTTCAGCTACTCGCTACTCGCTTCTGTAAAGGGAGAAACCTTATGGACACCCAGATGCTGATCGGCTCGAAATTCGAGAAGGGCACCGAGACCGAGGAGCCGATCCTCAATCCAAAGACCGGGGCGACCATCCTCAACCTGCCCGAGGCCAGCCAGGCGCAGATCGAGGCGGCGGTCACTGCTGCCGAACAGGCGTTCGTCTTGTGGTCGCGCACCACGCCGGCGCAGCGCTCCGGCTATTTGCTGAAGATCGCCGACCGCATCGAAGCCGACGCGAAGGAGTTCGCCACGCTCGAGGCGCTCAACTGCGGCAAGCCGATCAACGCCGTGCTCAATGACGAAATCCCGGCGATCGTCGATTGCTACCGCTTCTTCGCCGGCGCCGTCCGTTCGATGCCGGGCGTCGTCGCTGGCGAATACATTCCCGGCCACACCTCGATGGTCCGTCGCGATGCCATTGGCATCGTCGCTTCCATCGCGCCGTGGAACTATCCGCTGATGATGATGGCCTGGAAGCTGGCGCCGGCGATCGCCGGCGGCAACACCGTCGTCTTCAAACCGTCCGAGCAGACACCGCTGACGGCGCTGAAGCTGGCAAAAATCCTTGCGGACATCCTGCCCGAAGGCGTCGTCAATGTCGTGCTCGGCCGCGGCGACAGCGTCGGCAACACGCTGATCAATCATCCCAAGGTCAACATGATCTCGATCACCGGCGATGTCGCCACCGGCAAGAAGGTGCTGCAGGCGGCCGCCAAGTCGGTCAAGCGCACGCATCTCGAGCTCGGCGGCAAGGCGCCGGTCATCGTCTTCGACGACGCCGACCTCGGCGCCGTGGTCAACGGCCTGCGTGCCTTCGGCTATTACAATGCCGGCCAGGACTGCACCGCCGCCTGCCGCATCTACGCCGGCAAGAAGATCTACGACAAGCTCGTCGCCGATCTCTCCTCGGCCGTCTCGACCATCAAGTACGACCGCCCCGACGATACCGAAAACGAAATCGGCCCGCTGATCTCGCGCCGCCAGCGCGACCGCGTCTCGAGCTTCGTCGAGCGCGCCTCGGAACTGAAACACATCGAGATCACCACCGGCGGCAAGCCGGGCGAGGGCTCCGGCTTCTACTACCAGCCGACCGTCGTCGCCGGCGCGCTGCAGGAAGATGAGATCGTGCGCCGCGAAGTGTTCGGCCCGGTCGTCTCGGTTACTCGTTTTTCGGAAGTCGACGAGGCGGTGAACTGGGCCAATGACAGCGACTACGGCCTGGCGTCATCCGTATGGACCAAGGATGTCTCGCGCGCCATGGCGACGGCCGCCCGCCTGCAATATGGCTGCACCTGGATCAACACCCACTTCATGCTGACCAACGAGATGCCGCATGGCGGGTTGAAGCAGTCCGGCTACGGCAAGGACATGTCGCTCTACGCACTGGAGGATTACACCGCCGTGCGGCATGTGATGGTTGCGCATGGCTAGTTTTGCCTTGTCCCCTTGTGGGAGAAGGTGGATCGGCGCGTAGCGCCGAGACGGATGAGGGGTGTTCCAGCTTGACGCCAGCTTACCCCTCACCCGGGTTGCCAACCGATTTGTGAAGGACAAATCGGGGCAATCCGACCTCTCCCACAAGAGGAGAGGTAAGACCGCAGACCACTACTCCACGATGCGATAGATATTCCACAGGCTGGTGCCAGACACGACATAGGGCTCGATCTCCTTGCCCCATTTCGCGTGCGCGTCGATCTTGCCGATCTTGGCGAAGAACGCCTCCAACTGGGCCAGGCTTTCGACCTGGTGATGGGACTCGACCGTCGCCTCCCGCGCGCCGATCGAACCGGTCATGATCTGGAATTCCAGCTCGTCGAGGCCGACCTGTGACCCGATCTCGCGTTCCCATTTCTTCAACAGGTCGAGCACGGTCTGCTTGTGTCCGAACTTGGCGTCGATCTGCCATCTGGCGCTGAACATCGTCTTCTCCTCTAGGTTTGCGGCCCAGGCCGCGGTTGATCCACGGTTGTTGATCTACTCGTCCCAGGCCTGCACGACGGTCTGTCTTGCGATCCGACCGTTCTTCAGCTCCAGCATCGCTGCGCAGAACACCTTGGTCCCGTCCGGATAGGCGCAGGCTTGGGTGAAGGCGAGGCTGTCGCCGTCGGCGATGGTGGTGTCGACCTTGTGGGTCATCGCCCGGCTGCAGATGTCGTCCCAGAATGTGGTGATCGCGGCGCGCCCGCGGATTTCACGCGGCTTGCTCGGCGGGTTGTTGCGGTCGATCACCCGCACCAGCGCGTCTTCGGCATAGAAGCTCGACAGCATCTTGCCGTCACGGGTTTCGATCGCCTTCTTGATCGCGGCGCCGTCCACTGTTTGGGTCTTGGTCAGCATTTCATCCTCCATTGGCCCGTCTTCCGACCGGGCGGTTGATGGTCGATGTGCCGTCCGGCGCTCATCGCCGGGCAGTGGTTCTTACTGCGACTTCGCCTTGACGGCCGCGAATACGTCGTCGGTCTGCTTCTTGAAGGTCGTCAGATCGACCTGGCTGCCGTTGAGCATCGTCGACCAATGGCGCACGATGGCGGACATCGCCACCGCCTCCTTGATCTCCTCGTCGCTGGCGCCGTTGAGCTTGGCCGCCTCGGTGTGGAAATAGATGCAGTACTGGCATGGGATCTGCGCCGCGACGGCGAGGCCCAAAAGTTCCTTGGTCTTGCCGTCAAGCGCCGTCTTCGGGTTGAGCTGCACGCCCTTAATCTCGGCCCAGGCGCCGGCGACGGCCACATCCGGCAGGGTCTTGAACATGTCCGGCACCGAGCCGAGCGTTGCCTCGATGTCCTTGTAGGCGGCCGCCGCGGACGCGTCCTCGGCCTTTGCGGGAGAGATGGCGAACAACGCGCCGACGCTTGCAGCGATCACAAGCAATTTGAGTGTCCGGTTCGACTTCAGCATTTCCTCCTCCGTTCGCAGCGCCTTTCCCAGCGACATCCGCCTAGCCTGCGTGGAGAGAATTGATAGCGCTTACCCGCCCATGGCCGCTTCGCCCGAAAGCGCCATGGCTCTCATGGCCCGTGCGGGCCAGGGTGCCTGGCCGAAAACGCCGCCGCCGCCGCCCGCGACGGCAGATCCAGCTTGAGCAGTATGTTGGCGACATGGCGCTTGACCGTGTGTTCGCTCAGCCGCAATTCGGCGGCGATCGCGGCATTGCTCTTGCCGTCGGCGACGAGGCTCACCACCTCGCTTTCGCGCGCCGTCAATGCGGCCGGCTCGGCGGTCTTGGGTTTGGGCCGGCAGGCGGGTTCCAGATGCTGTTCGGACGTCGCATGGACCAGCGCCAGCGGCTGCTCCAGCTCGTCGACACTGATGCGCCCGGCGTCGGTGAAATGCAGGCCCGACCCAGCCGCCAGATCGGCGATCAGACGCGACGCGATAATGTCGCCGCGGCCGGCATGGGCGGCCAGTTGAATTGCCACCCGCGCCGTCGTCCCAACGGGTGGACCGCGCACTTCGATCTCGCCGACATGCGCCCCTTGTGCGCTTGCCACGCCGATTTCCTGCGCCGCCTCGCGCAGCGCTGCCGCGCAGCGTATGGCGCGTGCCGGGCCGTCGAAGCGCGAAATCATCAACTCGCCATGCAGGCCCGCCGAACGCCCGCCATGGCGCCCGACCAGCAGCCGCCAGGTTTCCTGGAAGCGTTGGCTGCGTTCGCTCCACATCCGGTCGCCGAGCCGTGCCGTGTCGTAGATGCGTGTCACCAGTAGTGCGGCCAGCACGCGGTCTACTTCGCCCACGGCGCGTTCGCCGGTCAGGAATTCCTCGATCAGGTCGGCCACCCCATCGACATCGCCGGTCCAGATCGGATGGTCGCGTCCGGGAATCTCGACCAGCCGGGCGCCGGGGATCTTCTGTGCAAGGAAGCGGCTGGCATCGGGGTCGACCCGCGCATCGTTGCGGCGATGGATTACAAGCGTCGGCGCGCTGATCACGCTCAGGATATGGCGGATGTCGACGTCGGCGTTCATGCGCGCCAGCGCCGCCGCCGCCGTCGGGCTCGCCGACAATCGTTCGAAACGTGCCCACCACTGGGCGAAATGCGCGTCGTCGACCCGGCTCGGCGCGAAATGGGGCAGCGTGGCGCCAGTGCCCCAGGCTGTCTCCGCCATCTCGATGAAAGCGTCGAGGCGTTCGGGCGACATCACCCATTTGTGGAAATGCGCATAGCCGCCATAGAGCGCCAGCGCCCGTGTCCGCTCCGGATAGGTGGCGGCGAACAGCATCGCCATCGGTGCGCCTTCGGAGGAGCCGAGCAGCGCCGCACGGCCGCTGCCGGCGGCGTCCATTACCGCGCGCACATCGTCCATCCGCGTCTCGAGACTGGGCAGGTTATGCGCGTCGACACGGTCGGACAGGCCGGTGCCGCGCTTGTCGAACAGGATCAGCCGAGAGAACGCCGAAAGCCGCTTCAAGAGCCTGGTGTAGCCCTCGTCTTCCCAGTGCAGGTCGAGGTTGGAAATGAAGCCCGGCACGAAGACGAGATCGAACGATCCCTGCCCGACCACCTGATAGGCGATCCGCACATCGCCGCTACAGGCGTATCGCGTCTCGATCGGCCTCACGAGATTTCCACCCCGGCCTGACGATTTCCGGTCGTCAAACCATAGCAGAACAGCGCAGATTGCGGCAGCTTAAACTTTAGCGATTGTGAATGTAAGCTGGCGCGGCTTGGCGGCTATTCCTGCGAGGCGGCGACGTCGGCAGGGGAGGGCTTGAGCCCGAGTTTGAGGTCGGCCGCAGCCGGCGTGATCGGTCGCTTGATCCTGGCGGAGGCGGCCACCACCAACTCGTTGAAGTTCCCGGTGCCGTCGTCCAGCATTTCGAAGAACTGCCGCCGCATCCTCGGCTCCCAGAACTTGTTGATATGCTCGGCGACGCCGGCAATGCCTTCCTCGCGCGGCTTGGAATGGAAGAAGTCGGCGATCTGGTTTGCCATGCGCACCAGCTTCTCGGCGGTGCTCATAATGTGTTCTTCGTCATGCGACATGCTTGGCAACTCCGCAAACCACCCGGTCGGGGTGGGTGAAAATATCAAAATCGTCGCCGCGAACCAGCGCCACCAGCGTCATGCCGGACTCTTGCGCCGTGCGGATGGCAAGGGCGGTCGGCGCCGAGACGGCGATGATGAAGGCCGAACCGATAGAAGCCGTCTTCTGCACCATTTCGACCGAAACCCTGGATGTCACCACGACAGCACCGGATGCGCCCTCGATGCCGGCTTTGGCCAGCGCACCCGCCAGCTTGTCGAGCGCATTGTGACGGCCGACATCTTCGCGCGCCATGACGATGCCCTTGCCGGGCACATAGAAGCCGGCGGCGTGCACGGCTCCGGTCTCGGTGTGCAGCGGCTGCACTTTCGACAAAAGCTTGACCGAACGGACAATATCGTTGGCATCAAGCGTAAGCTTTGACACACCAACCGCATCCACCGAACGCATCGCTTCCTCGATCGATTCGATGCCGCAGAGCCCGCAGCCGACCGGACCCGCGAGCCTTCGCCGCCGCGCTTCGAAGCGCGTGTTGGCTCGGTCCTTCAGCCGGATCTGGATGTCGATGCCGGCGCCATGGTCCTCGACCTCGATGGCTTCGATCTCCTCCGGCGCAGCTACAATGCCCTCGGTCAGCGAGAAGCCAAGCGCGAAATCCTCGAAATCGGCCGGGCTTGCCATCATCACCGCATGCGTGGTGCCGGCAAAGGAGAACGCCACCGGCGTCTCTTCCGGCACCATGCGGTTCGCCGTAGCAGTGCCGCTGGCGCGGTGCGCCAGCCGCGATACCTGCGTCGTGGCTTTGCGCCGCGCGCTCAAGACTACTCCGCCGCCTGCAAAGACGCGATGCGCCGGCTCTGCTTGGCTTGCTCGTCATAGTCGCGCTGCCATTCCGACGGCCCATTGGAGGCGCCGACCTGCACCGCCGTCACCTTGTATTCCGGGCAGTTGGTCGCCCAGTCGGAGAAGTCGGTGGTGATCACGTTGGCCTGCGTGTCCGGATGGTGGAACGTCGTGTAGACCACGCCGGGCGACACCCGGTCGGTGATCAGCGCGCGCAGCGTCGTCTCGCCCGAGCGGCTGGTCAGCCGGACCCAGTCGCCGTCGCGCAAGCCGCGGTTCTCGGCATCGTGCGGATGAATCTCCAGCCGGTCCTCCGAATGCCACATGCTGTTATCGGTGCGCCTGGTCTGCGCGCCGACATTGTACTGCGACAGGATGCGGCCGGTGGTGAGCAGCAGCGGGAAGCGCGGCCCCGTCCTTTCGTCCGTCGCCACATATTCGGTACGGATGAACTTGCCCTTGCCGCGCACGAACCCGTCGATATGCATGATCGGGGTGCCGAGCGGCGCCTTCTCGTTGCAGGGCCATTGCACGGACCCGACACGGTCGAGCAGCTCGAAGGAGACGCCGGCGAAGCTCGGCGTGGTCATCGCGATCTCGTCCATGATTTCGGAGGGATGCTTATAGTTCCAGTCCAGCCCGATCGCGCGGGCAAGCTCCTGCGTCGCCTCCCAATCGGCGTAGCGCGCCTTCGGCTCAAGAACCTTGCGCACCATGTTGATGCGGCGCTCGGCGTTGGTGAAGGTGCCGTCCTTCTCCAGGAAGGTCGAGCCCGGCAGGAAGACATGGGCGTAGTTCGCCGTCTCGTTGAGGAAGAGGTCGTGCACGACGACGCATTCCATCGCGGCAAGGCCGGCTGCGACATGCTTGGTGTCGGGATCGGACTGCAGAATGTCTTCGCCCTGGATGTAGATGCCCTTGAAGCTGCCGTCGACGGCGGCGTCCAGCATGTTGGGGATGCGCAGGCCGGGTTCGTCGTCCAGCTTCACGCCCCACAAGGTCTCGTAGATATCGCGCACGGCTTCGCCGGAGATGTGGCGATAACCGGGCAGCTCATGCGGGAACGAGCCCATGTCGCAGGAGCCCTGCACGTTGTTCTGGCCGCGCAGCGGGTTCACGCCGACGCCGGGCCGGCCGATATTGCCGGTGGCCATGGCGAGATTGGCGATTGCCATCACAGTGGTCGAACCCTGGCTGTGTTCCGTCACGCCCAGGCCGTAATAGATCGCGCCGTTGCCGCCGGTGGCGTAGAGACGCGCAGCACCGCGGATCAGCTCGGGATCGACGCCGGACAATTTGCCGACGGTTTCGGGGCTGTTTTCCGGCAAGGCGACGAACGATGCCCAATCCTGGAACTCCGTCCAGTCGCAACGTTCGCGGATGAAGGCTTCGTCGAACAAGCCCTCGGTGACGATCACATGCGCCAGCGCCGTCAGCACGGCCACATTGGTGCCGGGCTTCAGCGGCAGGTGGTAATCCGCTTCGATATGGGCCGACTTGACCATCTCGGTGCGGCGCGGATCGAGCACGATCAGCTTGGCGCCCTGGCGCAGCCGCTTCTTGAGCCGCGAGGCGAACACCGGGTGAGCGGAAGCCGGATTGGCGCCGATGATGACGGCGACATCGGTGAAGTCGACGGAATCGAAATCCTGCGTGCCGGCAGACGTGCCATATGTCTGGCCGAGCCCGTAGCCCGTCGGCGAATGGCAGACGCGTGCGCAGGTGTCGACATTGTTGTTGCGGAAACCCTGCCGCACCATCTTCTGGACGAGGTAGGTTTCCTCATTGGTGCAGCGCGACGAGGTGATGCCGCCGATCGCGGTGCGTCCGTACTGGTACTGGATGCGGCGGAATTCCTTGGCGGTATGGCCGATCGCCTCTTCCCAGCTTACTTCGCGCCACGGATCGGTGACCTTTTCGCGGATCATCGGCGACAGGATGCGGTCCTTGTGGGTGGCGTAGCCATAGGCGAAACGGCCCTTCACGCAGGAATGGCCGTGGTTCGCCTTGCCCTCCTTGTAGGGCATCATGCGAACGACTTCGTCACCCTTCACCTCGGCCTTGAACGAGCAGCCGACGCCGCAATAGGCGCAGGTGGTGACGGCCGAGCGCTCCGGCAGGCCCTTGGCAAGCACCGTCTTCTCACGCAGCGCATCGGTCGGGCAGGCCTGGACGCAGGCGCCGCAGGACACGCATTCCGAATCGATGAACGCCTCGTGCATTCCCGCCGAAACCCGGGATTCGAAGCCGCGTCCCTCGATGGTCAGCGCAAACGTGCCCTGCACTTCTTCGCACGCCCGCACGCAGCGCGAGCAGACGATGCATTGCGAGGCATCATAGGTGAAATAGGGGTTGGATTCGTCGCGGGCGATGTAATCGACTGCCAGCGAGCCATGGCCGGGCGCCACGCCACCTTCCGGCTTGACGTGGTTGCGGCCCTCGATGCCGTAGCGGTTCTCGGTCAGACCGATCGACTTCGCCACCGCGTCGAACTCGCTGGCGCCGGTTCCGGCCTGTTCGTTCCAGCCGGTCGGATGGTCGGAGACGTAGAGCTCCATGACGCCACGGCGAATGGCATCGAGCCGCTCGGTCTGCGTGCGCACGATCATGCCTTCGCCGACAGGCGTCGTGCAGGATGCCGGCGTGCCGCCGCGTCCTTCGATCTCCACAAGGCAGACACGGCACGAACCGAAGGAGTCCAGCATGTCGGTGGCGCAGAGCTTCGGGATCTCGACCCCGCCCTCCATCGCGGCACGCATGATCGAGGTGCCTTCCGGCACGGTGATGCTGCGCCCGTCGACGTTCAGCGTGACCTGCTTCTGCGCCTTCGATTGCGGGGTTCCGTAGTCGATCTCTTCGACGAGGGAGGGGAAGTCGGCCTTGATGTTCATCTGCCAGCTCCTATTCGGCAGCCACGCGCACGGGCGCGGGCTTGAAGTCGTCGGGGAAATGGGTGATCGAGCTCATCACGGGGTAGGGCGTGAAGCCGCCCAGCGCGCAGAGCGAGCCGAATTTCATCGTGTTGCAGAGGTCGGTGACCAGAGCGAGGTTCTTCTCCGGCTCGATGCCCGCGGCGAGTTTGTCGATGGTCTCGACACCGCGCGTCGAGCCGATGCGGCAGGGCGTGCACTTGCCGCAGCTTTCGATGGCGCAGAACTCCATGGCGAAGCGCGCCTGTTTCAGCATGTCGGCGGTGTCGTCGAACACCACGATACCGGCATGGCCGATCAGCCCGTCCTTGGCCGCGAAGGCTTCATAGTCGAATGGCGTGTCGAACAGCGCGCGCGGGAAATAGGCGCCGAGCGGTCCGCCGACCTGCACTGCCTTGACCGGCCGGCCGGTGGCCGTGCCGCCGCCGATCTCGTCGACGATCTCGCCAAGCGTCATACCGAAAGCGGCTTCGAACAGCCCTGCAAATTTGACATTGCCGGCGATCTGGACCGGGATCGTGCCGCGCGAGCGGCCCATGCCGAAATCCTTGTAGAAGGCCCCACCCTTGTCCATGATGACAGGCACAGAGGCTAGGCTGATGACGTTGTTGATCACCGTCGGCTTGCCGAACAGCCCCTTATGCGCAGGCAGAGGCGGCTTTGCGCGTACCATGCCGCGCTTGCCCTCGAGCGAATCGAGCAGCGCCGTCTCCTCGCCGCAGACATAGGCGCCGGCGCCGACCCGGATCTCCATGTCGAACGCGTGAGGGGAACCCAGCACGCTGGCGCCAAGAACGCCGGCCTTGCGGGCGATCTCGACGGCCTTGTTCATCGCCGCCACCGCATGCGGATATTCCGAGCGGACATAGACGAAGCCCTTGGTCGCGCCCGTGGCTATACCGGCGATCGTCATGCCTTCGATCAGCACGAAGGGATCGCCCTCCATGATCATGCGGTCGGCGAAAGTGCCGGAGTCGCCTTCATCGGCGTTGCAGACGATGTATTTGCGGTCGCCTGCTGTATCGAGCACCGTCTTCCATTTGATGCCGGTCGGGAAGCCGGCGCCGCCGCGTCCGCGCAGGCCCGATTCGGTCACCTCTGCGACGATGGCGGCAGGCGTCAGCGCCAGCGCGTTCATCAGTCCATTCAACCCGCCATGTTTTTTGTAGGATTCGAGCGACAGCGGATCCGTGACGCCGCAGCGCGCGAAAGTCAGCCGCGTCTGCTTGGCCAGGAAGGGGATCTTGTCCGGCGCGCCCAGCCAGCGTTTATGATGGCCGCCGGTAAGGAAGCCGCTGTCGAACAGGCTTTTGACGTCGGACGGTTTGACCGGCCCGTAGGCGATGCGGCCGTTGGCTGTAGCGACTTCGACCATCGGTTCGAGGAAATAGGCGCCGCGCGAACCATTGCGCACGATCTTGGCCTCGATGCCGCGCTCGGCGAGTTCGCCGGCGATCGCCTTGGCGACCTTTTCGGCACCAAGCGCCAGCGCACCGGAATCGCCGGGAATGTAGATACGCGGGATCATGAGCGCACCTCTGCAACGATCTCGTCGAGCTTCTCGTCATCGAGCCGTCCGATCACCTCGCCATCGAGCATGGCGGCGGGCGAACAGGCGCACAGGCCGAGACAGTAGACCGGCTCCAGCGTCACCGAACCGTCGCGGGTCGTTTCATGAAAGCCGATGCCCAGCAGTTGCTTCAGCTTGGCGGCGATGGCATCCGACCCCATGGACTGGCAGGATTCCGCCTGGCAGAGCTTCAACACATGCCGGCCTGCCGGATGGCTTCGGTAATCGTGATAGAAGCTGACGACGCCGTGCACCTCGGCCCTGGAAATGTTCAGCGCCTCGGCGATGACCGGCAGCGCATCCTTGGGCACATGGCCGAACTCTTCCTGGATGCCGTGGAGGATCGGCAGCAAAGGGCCTTCGAGCCCCTTCATCTCCTGGATGATCGCGGCCGTGCGCGACGTAATCTCGGTACTTGCAGGCTGCATTGTCATGCAGCGCCCTCCCTATCGTAGCGACCCACGCATATCGGCCAAAAGCATCAAGCTGTTTTGGAACAACGACATGCGCGTGCCGCTTTATCGCTAAGTGCTTAAGAAACCAGAGAAAACCTCTGAAATCAATAAAGCGGTTTCGTTGTACGATAGAAATCTTCTATCGTTCCGTTTGACTAACCCTGTCTAGCGGAACGGTTGGCATGGAAATCGTCCGCCAGCGCCATTGCCTCGTCCAGCAGCGCCGAGACCAAAGGTGTGTGCGGTTCGCGCGGTGTCGCCACCAGGCCGACCGTGTGGCTGGCGTCTGGTTCGATGATTGGAATGGCCCGGATCGGTTCGGAAAAGCCGAATGTTTCCGCAAGGTTGAGCGGCATGATCGACGACCATTTGCTGGTGCGGATGTGCGAAAACAGCACGATCATCGAATTGGATTCCAGCGTCGGTCGCACCTGCACGCCGGCTTCGGCCAGATGCTGGTCGATGATGCGGCGGTTCTGCATGTCCGGCGTCAACAGGCACAGCGGCAGGCTTGAGAGCTCCGCCCATGTCACTTTGTCGCGGTCGGAATAGGGATTTCCCATCGCGGTGATCAGTTGGTAACGCTCGTCATAGAGCGGCACGCTGGTCACCCGCCCCAGCGGCTCGTTGTCGAGATAGGTGATGCCGGCATCGATGTCGAAATTGCCGAGCAGCGACAGCACCTCGATCGAGGTCCGCGACAGCACCGAAAAGGTGACGCCGGGATGCTTTTCGCGAAATGGCGTCGTCAGCCGCGGCAGCATGGCGAGCGCCGTCGGGATGGCGGCGATGCGGATACGGCCCGAA
>NZ_RZRP01000710.1:0-3325 GCF_003997795.1 Mesorhizobium sp. M7A.F.Ca.US.005.03.2.1
GTCCACGAATATGCCAGCGACCCCGCCAATGGCGGCGTTGTCCCGGTTGTCTGCTTGACTGCTGCCCCCCGCGCCCTCGCCGATCGAAGTTCCTCCGTTGACGGCTACAGCTCGGGGACCGCAAGCGAGCGAGCCGGCGCCCGTCGCCGTCGCGCCGCCGCCGCTGGTAAACGGGCCCGCATCCGTCGCGGCGACGCCGCAGACCGCCTGCGCCGCCGCCGCCGCCGCCAGGGCCAGCGTGATCGTGGCGGTCACCATCGTCAGCCCGATCAAACGTTCCATGATGTTGCCCTTTCCCTGGAATCGATCCGAGCCGCGGCGCCCCGACGGTTGTCGGCGAACGGACGGCACAATGCCGTCAAATAACGGCCTTTCGCCCGGTTTGCCGGCGAAACTCCTGAATGCACATCGGCCGCCTACCACGCCAGCATCAGGCCAGCGCGGCCGCCGACCGTGTGATCGCTGGCGCCGACGCCGACGCCGCCATTGATGAAGAGGTTGTCGGTGAGCCGGGCATGGGCGGTGCCGGCAAAGGCATTCTGGCCCTCGAACGTGCCCCAATTGATCGAGACGGCGAAATTCTTGTCGGCCGGCAGGCTGCCGCCGGCCATGGCGAGCGCCATGGCAGTGCCCTCAATCGATGCGGCCGTTGAGGTCGCTAAAACCATTTTCGAGCGTGCTGACACGGTTGTCCAGCCCGGCGATCTGACCGATGTCGATGCGCGATGTGGCGAGATTGCCGGCGCCATCGCTGGTGAGCAGGTAGGTCGGGCCGCTCTGCGCAGCCTTGCTGGCGGCGCTGTTGACGCCGGCGAATGTGTAGGTGGCGGCGCCGTCGCCGATCGCCACCTGGCCGGCCCGCGTGGTCTTCACGCCGGCGCCGATGGCCACCGAATTGTCGAAACCCGCCGCGCTGTCGGAGCCGATCGAGATCGAATCGTTCATCGTCAGGGGCGCGCCGGAAATTCCGCCGCCGGCATTCCGGCCGAACGCGATGTTGTTGCTCCCCGTCACATATAGGCCGGAGGAGTCGCCAATGGCGACGTTGTAGTCGCCAATCACAGTGTCGCCGGCGAAGGCGCCGCTGGCGATGTTGTAGTTGCCCGTCACGAATGCGCCGGCGTTGTTGCCGCTGGCGATGTTATAATCGCCCCTTACGGCCCCCCCGGCATTGCTGCCGCTGGCGATGTTCTGATGGCCCGATACGTCCCCCCCGGCCTGAAAGCCGGTAGCGATGTTGTTACTACCAGTCACCTCCCGCCCGGCCCGGATGCCGCTAGCGATGTTGTTGCTGCCAGTCACGATGGAGCCTGCTTGGCTTCCGATGGCGATGTTATCGTTTCCATCGCGGAGGCCGCCCGCTCCGTCGCTGCCCCCGGCTACGGCGTTGCCCGCCAAGTAACCGAAGGCGGCATTGCCGCTGCCGTACACGCTGACGCCAGCACCGTTGCCGACGGCTACATTATTTTCATTGCCCACACCCGAAAAGTTTCCCGTACCAGTGCCGATCGATGTTCCGCCGCCTCTGGCCACAGCGCCCACCCCGCAGGCGAGCGAGTCTGCACCTAGTGCAGTCCCGCTCGGGCTCGGTGGAGCCCCGCTAACCGCGACACAGACCGATTGCGCCGCCGCCGCCCCCACCAGCGCCAACGACACCATCGCGGCCAACGCCGCGAGCCTGAACAGACGGTCCACCATGCAACCCCTCCGCCGATTCGATCGGCTTCGCGGAAAGAATGTCGGGGGATGCGGGGGGATGAACAGTCGTCACATGACGACTATCGGTCGGATTTCGCCGGCCAATGCGTACGATCCGGCCCCTTCTGTTGCAGCGTTGCCACATGCCGCGCGCGTTGCCGGTGCTCGCCCGCCAGTTGTACGCTGCAACAGCATTCGGCCCTGGGTCGAAGGTCTTCAATGAGCAGGGAACGGGTGGACGGTCTTGAGCAGCGCGACGAGCTCGCTTTGCTGATGTGTGCCGGTCTTGCGGAAGATGCGCTCGAGATAGGTGCGGGCCGACTTGACCGTGATCCCGCTCGCCGCCGCCGCAACCCCGAGCGATTGGCCCGCGTTCAGGTTCGTCGCCAGCCGCGCCTCGGCTGGCGTTAGGTCGAACAGGCCCATCAGGATGCCGGCGGACGGGACAAAAGCGCCGGGCGACGGCACCGTCGCGGCGACAAGCAGCTCCGCGCCGGAAAACAGGTCGCGTGCCGTGCGGCGCAGCGGCAGTACATGGACGACCATGGCCCGCTGCCCCTGGCTTGCCGGCACCGGGAACGAGCGCACGACGGCATCGGCCCGGTTCCCCGTGATAGCCTCCTGCAGAAGCGCATTGGCGGGCGCATGGGCGATGGCCAGGCCGCCATGCGAGGCGGACAGGAAGATGTCCGACATCGCCTCCAGAAACCGGTTGGCCGCCAGCACGCGGCCGGCCCCGGTCATGATCGCGGCCGGCAGACCGATGGCTTCGAGCGCGGTGACGGTTTCGCGAGCCGCTTCCAGGCCGAGCCGCGCGGCGATGAGGCCGGCGCGGGCAAGGTGCGGGCGAAACGAGTTCAGCAGGGCGAGCGAGGCCAGGTCGCAGGCGCCGTCCTTCAGCCAGCGCTGGAACACAAAGGTGACCAGTTCGCCCGTCGGCATCGGCACGACCGCGCAGATATGCCGGCCGATGCCAAAGGCCCTGAGCTTGCGGCGCACCGGATCGCGCTCGATCTCTCCGGCGCTCATCAAGTCGTCGACGACGATGAATTCAGACGGCCTGAGCGTGTATGTGCGCTGCACCGAGTCGGAGACCTTCCACGCATCGCTGGCGACGAACTCGTCGAACAGCGGTCGCACGATCTCCTCGCTACGACCACGCACCGGCATGTCGTCGCCGAAGAGGAAGATGGTGCCGGCGGCCGAGCCGGACAGGGCGCTGATCGCGCCCAAGGCCTTCGGCCATTCGTCCGGCAGGAAAGCCGCCTCGTAAATCCGATCGATGATGGCTGATTCCGTCCCGGGACCACCCATTTCGCTGCCCCGTTTCGAGGCCGGCAGTGTGTTCCATATGGCCGATGGGGTCAACCGTCAGGGCCTCCAGCAGTGGAAAGTAGGCCGCATACGCCACCAACGGCGCACCCTCTCTCCCGGGTTCGCAACCCATTCGAGCCCCATGCTGGAGAATGTGGCACGATCTTCTGATGATCGGGCCGCCGGGCTCGGGCAAATTGATGCTGGCGCAGCGGCTGCCGTCGATCCTGCCGCCGCTGGCGCCGAAGGAATTGCTCGAAGTCTCGATGATCGCGTCGGTGGCGGGAGAGCTCGGCGAAGGCAAATTGACTGA
>NZ_RZRP01000711.1:0-3310 GCF_003997795.1 Mesorhizobium sp. M7A.F.Ca.US.005.03.2.1
ACTCGAAGCCGGCCTTGGCGCCGGTGACGCTGCCGTCGTCGCCATGCGGATCCTCGAAATGATAGCCGCCGATGTCGAGCCGCAGCGAATGCTTGTCGGGCAGGTTGACCGGCACCTGCGCGCCGATCTCGCCCTCGATGCCCCATGCCGCGTAATCGCGGTGGTCGAGGACCGAGATCTGCTCGATCAGCTGGTTGCTGACCATCGATAGGGTCGAACTGGTCGAGTGATCCGTCGAATCACCCTTGATCGGCAGATAGACGTTCACATGCGCATCGAAATGAGGCGTGATCGCCTCGGCGCCCAGCGTGGCCGCGGTGAACTGGGTGGAGTTGTAGTTCTCGAGATTGAGATAGGCGTAGCCGCCGATCATCAGGTCCGGGTTGACGATGCGGCGAATGCCGAGGCCGACATCCTGGCCGGAACCGTCCTTGAAATCGTGCTTGGCCCGGACATCCAGGAACAGCACGGATTCGGCCGTCTGCTTGAGCGGGATGAAACCTTCGAGCGCGCCGTTGCCGCCATTGTTGTCGGCGCCGATGATGGCGCGGATCTGCGGCTGCCATAGCCCGTTGGGATCGCCATAGGCGGCCATGCCTGAAAGGCCGAGCGCCAGCGTCGTCAGTGCCGTCGTCTTCCAGAGATGCCTGGCGATTCGCGAACGGCGATAGCCGGCGTGCACGCGGAAATCCTCCCCACGCGCCGCCATCTCACCAACTTGCCGAGGCGTCTCGGTAGTTCCCATCCCTGGCGAGTCCTTCGGGGACTGCACGCACCCCGTGTAAAATCTTACTCGAATTCTATTGTATAGCGAGTCTCCGGCGCTTCGATTTCTGAGGGCCTCCTGCAATATTGTTCGTTGTATCCGAAAAGCCACAGTAATTTCGCCGGCTTGCTTGCCTCCTGCTCGGCTTCCGGAACAGTCGCGGGTGTTGTATCAAGCCATGCTCGGGAGAATACCGGGCGCGGCGAGGAAACATGCAAGGCATCCGGCAAAACAACATGACATTTACTTTAGCAAAGCCTAATCTACTCGGCATGGCCGCGGGGCTGGCCGCCCTGTGGCTTGCTCTGGCCACCGGCCCAGCCCTCGCCGAAGATGCCAAGCCGGCCCAGCCAAAGCCGGCTGAAAGCAATGCAAAACCGGCCGATGCCAATCCGTGGGCGATGAACTGCTCCAGCGGTTCGGCGACCACCGAGCTTCAGTGCCAGCTTTCGCAGAACCTGACCGAGGCCAAGACCGGGCAGCGCGTGCTGACCGTGACCGTGCGCCGCGACAACGGCAATGGCAGCCTCGCCATGCTGCTTGCCCTGCCGCACGGCCTGTTCCTGCCGTCCGGCGCCTCCTTCCAGATCGATCAGGGCCAGAAGACGACGATTGCCATCCAGACCAGCGACCAGAACGGCGCCTATGCCGCCACGCCACTGTCGGCGGATCTCATCAAGGCCATGAAGTCGGGGACCAATCTGAACATCGGCATGGAATCGGTCACCCGCAAGCCGGTCACCATCCCGGTGTCGCTGGCTGGCTTCACCGCCGCCGTCGCCAAGCTGGAATCGATCAAGTAGCTGTTGTCAGCGGCTTGATTGTCGATGCCCGGAATGCTCCGTTGCCGCTTCGGACAGTGGAGAAACCCATGACAGGCTTTGTCGACCGCCAGCGCGCGGCGCAACTGATGGACCGCGCCGGCATCGAGGCGCTGGTGCTGTGCGCGCCCGAGGCCTTCCACTATGCGACCGGAGCCTCGATCGGCCCGGCGGGACTGTTCCGGCGCTCCGGCGCCGGCTTTGTCGTCATCCCGGCTGGCCGAGACCTGCCGATCGGCGTCGTGGTGGCGGACTTCAATGCGGGACAATTGCAGCGGGTTCTGCCGGACGCTGTCATCCGCAGCCACCCGATCTGGATCGAAGCCGCCACGCTGGACGCCTCGACGTCAGGGCAAGGGTTGCCGCAACGCATCGAGGCCGGCCTTGCCGGCCGGGCGCCTGGTTTTTCTCGGCCCGCGACATTCGAACTCGCCCGTGCCGTCGACGAGCTGAAGCAGATCCTGACCGGGTTTGGGCTCGGGCGCGCAAGGGTCGGCGTCGACCTCGATTTTGTTCCCGCCGCCGATTTCTCGGTCATGCAGGCGCTGCTGCCGGCCTGCACGATGGTCGACGGCTCGGCCGTGCTCGACAGGTTGCGGGCCATCAAGTCGCCGCGCGAGATCGACCTGCTGCAGCAAGGCATCATCCTGTCGGAAGCCGGGCTGGAGCGGCTGCAGGTCGATGCGATGGCCGGCATGCGCCAGGCCGATCTCATTGCCCTCTACCGGCAAGGTGTCGCCACGGCCGCGTCCGGCCTGTCTCATACGGTCCAAACTGCCGAATATGTGACGCTGGGCGCTCGGGCCAAAGATGCCGATGCGAAAGCGATGCCTGGCGATCCGCTGAAGTGCGACATGGTCTGCACGGTCGGCGGCTACGCCTCCGACATGTCGCGCAACTTCACCTTCGGGCCGCCATCCGCCGAGCAGGCCGAACTGCACGCCATCGCCGAGCGGGCCTTTGACGACGGCCTGGCGTCCCTTGATGCGGGAACCACGCTCGCCCACGTGCATCGCGTCGCCACCGACAGCCTGGCGCGGCAAGGGCTGCGCACCTACCGCCGCGGCCATTTCGGCCATGGCGTCGGCCAGTCGGTGTTTTCCGAACAATGGCCGTTCATCGCCGCCGACAGCGATGTCGTGATCGAAGCCGGCATGGTGCTGGCCTTCGAGATCCCGCTCTACATAGACGGCCTCGCTAGCTTCAATCTCGAGGACCAGTTCCTGATCACGCCGGACGGGCCCAAGCCGATGAACAGGCTGCCGCGACGGCTGGAGAGGATTGGATAACGAGGCGGGTCACTGCAGGGACAGCGCTCTACGCCCCCCTTGCCCTACCGGGCATCTCCCCCTCAAGGGGGGAGATTGGCAGCTTCGCCGTCTCGCCCACCTTACCGTGTAGATGATTTGGCGAAGGCTGTTGAGCGCGTAATCTCCCCCCTTGAGGGGGAGATGTCCGGCAGGACAGAGGGGGCGCCACGGAACTCGGCGGTGGGCTGCCAAGCACCTAACCACTCACCGCCGGCCTTCTCCCCCTCCACGGCATCTCTTGCTCCAGCTGCGCCGACGCGGCCAGCACCGTTGCCTCGTCGCCGTAGCGGCCGACCAGCTGCACGCCGATCGGGACGCCGTCTTTCGACCAGCCGAGCGGCAGCGAGATCGCCGGCTGGCCTGAGATGTTGAAGGGGAAGGCAAACACCGAGTCCGCCCATTTGGCGTTGTAG
>NZ_RZRP01000712.1:0-3308 GCF_003997795.1 Mesorhizobium sp. M7A.F.Ca.US.005.03.2.1
CCTGCGCCCGGCGAACACCCCACCCCACCTCCCGGAGAATATTCTCCACCGCGCAGCGCCAGCGCGGCGCTGACGCTGCGCGGTGGAGAATATTCTCCGGGAGGTGGGGTGGGGTGTTCGCCGGGCGCAGGCGGAGGCTCTCCCAAATCCGCAGTAATTTCTCGAAAAATGCCATCGATATTCGCGAAGATCAGCCGACCTAATTCGACAACGTCCGATGCGTCGCCCAGACGAATAAAACGCATGGTTCGCAGGCATAGCACCGCAATGTCATCGGGCGAATTGTTCGCTGTTTGATAAACAGGCGGGAATGAGGATAGAACGGCTCGGGCCAATCTTGGCTCTAGGCGCGGCGAAGCAGTATTCCAAACATGTAGGGCGACAGACTGGCTTCCGACTCGGAGGCCAAAATTCGGTGTGAACTTAACCGAAAAGATTTCGCTCGGGCTTCGCACGGTAGTTGGCGGGAACTCCAAAATCGCGCCCAGGTTAAGAGCTCTCCAAGCCTCCAACTGCTGTAGGCCAAGTTGAGCGGATCGTCTCTCTGGCTCTTGTACAAACTCTCTAACGACTCTCCAGCCATCAGACGTTGGCAGAGTCGGCGGAGGCTACTGTGAAAATCATAGCCTCCCCCTCGTGGCGTAAATCTTCGACGCAGCTCCGTCCGTTGCGGTCGGTCGTGTCATATGTAAAATTCTTAAGAAAGCAGAAATTCCGAACGCTGGCATTGAGACACCTTCGCGGATTTCGATTCGCAATCACTAATATATACGAAGATTCCTATTTTGTTCTCTCATTTAACATGCCAATCGCTAAAGGGTGAATATGGCATAGTTAGAATCGGAGAGTCGTGGCTTTCGATCACTCGGCTAGGGTGTCAAACAGCGAAGGCTGGTCGTCATCATGGACAACGCGGGCGAGGAACACTCCCTTTATCGGGACGTGCGGGTAAGCCTCATGGAGAAGTGCCTGTGCCGCCTTAAAAGAAGCTCCCCTTGCGATCACATCATCAAATATTGCAATCGTATCGACGCTCTGGGGCAGGTTAACAGTTTGGAATGCCCAGCCCGCCTTCAAACTTGCGGGTCTGGTCGATTACTAGTATCATGAGCCGCAACGCGTTCTTCAATTTGTTTTATACAATTAATAATTATCGCGCCAGCTCCAAAACTTCGAGTTATCAGTCGCAAAAGTCTATCGTCATAAGCTGGGTGGCTGACGGGCTTACTGCACGGAACAGGGCACCAAGCAATCTTTGACAAGCGATCCGTTAGCACTGCGCTACGAAGTTTTTCTGCCCAATAGTCAGTTGACCGCGCCTTATGTTTATAGCGATGGACATTCTCATCGCGGATTGCAGGGCTCATTTTAAAGTTTAAGATGTGGTTGTTCGTCTCGGACTTATAACCCCCGTGCGCGGTATACTCCCCCAGATAAAGGATATAGTCATCTTTCTCTAGGAAGCCATGCTCCCCGCGTGTCAGATCATCGATCTTTGTAAAGCGCGCTGACATTTGCCAAAATATCTTCAATACCAGAAACTCGGATCGCGCCTAGTTCCTCGAACCTGTGGGGCCACGTTATATCGGATCTATGAAAACAGCTTTCAAGAATTAATAGCGGTCGACCTTGTGCTAAAGCCGCTCGCGCTTGCGTGAGTGTTCCAGATGTTTCCCCAGCTTCAACAATAACAGTTGCATCCGTCAAAGCACTCATCGTTATGTTCCGCTCTGGGAAAAAGGTTCGCGTCTTATTCAAGGGCATAGCCTTGTATGCCACAACCGGAACCTGCGATATCAAAAGGTTCTCTCGGGCTATCTTCTCATGAATACCCCTATTTTCTCTCGGATAAGCCGTAGAAATTGGAGTTCCCACTACTGCAATTGTGGGGAATTTCAGAGATATGGCTGTTTCATGGACAATTGCATCGATCCCTTTCGCCAGCCCGGAGACCGGAATAATTTTGTCAGAAATCAGCCCCTGGACTATTCGGCGGGTCTGCAAAATACCTTCATCGCTTGGCTCACGAGTGCCCACCACTGCAATAGAAGGCTGTTCTGAGAGCGCCCAATAGCCTTGATAATAAAGCAGTTCGATAGGATGTTTCGCTACACGAATTTTGTTGGGATATTCGCCGGCGCCGTGAATCCTGACACCATACGGAGCAGAGCTAAATTTCCGTATTTGTTCATCTGCTAGTTCGGCATATTTGACTGCTGTGGGATATGGGACGAAATCAGAGGGAACAGAAAAGGGGACACCGCCGAACCTGTCGGCAATCGACTTAAATGATGCCCCATGGTCCAGCCAAAGGGCCTCATACGCACCCATTTCCAACCAAGGAGAAATGGGGTCGGAAGACTTAAGATCGAATTGCGTAGCTGCGGTCATGTTGCCTATTTAGGGCTGCATCGGCAGATGTTCGACTGGAATTGCGTCAAGGCGCATTTTGGAACAAAACAGGAACTTACACAAGAGACTTTATTGCCGAGCATTTGCAATCGGTTACGTCGTATCCTAATCGGGAATTGCCGGGGAAAACGCCTCCCCTTGTAGCAGGGAAGCCCTGTCGTACAGGCGGCGAGAATACTTGGCCGTCCGCTCCATTCCCCTTCTCCGATGTCCGCCCGTCACCTATTGTAAACGCCCCGCCCTGTCGTATCCTCTCTCCCGGCTTGGGGAGACATCACATGCGTTCCACTCTAGACACCGTCGCCGCGATCGGCCTCGCCATCGGCGGTGCCTTCGGCCTTGCCGGCACCTTCGTCGCCAGCGCCCCACTTCGCGAAACACTCTGGACGATCGACGGTGCCGCACTGGTGGTCGCCACCGCGCTGTTGACGATGAAATACCAGCGGCTGGCAATGACTGCATAGCCGCGGGCTTCCTGACCTTCCTGGCCGGAGAGACCCTGCTGATGGCGGGCAATGCGGCGGGGCTGGAGGCCAGCGTGCCCTCCTATGTCGGCGGCATCTCGCTTTGGGCGGCGGCACTGGTCATGGTCAGCGTGCCCAGGACATTTGCCCTGTGGATGCGGCTCACCGCGCTGGTGGCGGCCGTGCTGTTTGTCGTCTCGGCTTGCATGATCCTCTGGGGGGCGCCCTTGCTGCCGACCTCGGCACCGCTGCCCGCCGCGGGCTATCCGTTCCTGGTGCTGACCTTTGTCGGCTGGATCTGGACGCTGCTGAAGCCGGCCCGGTGAGGCTTTGTCCGCTTGCGTACCAAACGTCCGGCCTGGTTGATCGGGCATCGGCGGGGCGGGAAAAAATCCGGGCGGCGGACCCCGGGTCGCCAGTGGCCGGCGCGGG
>NZ_RZRP01000713.1:0-3301 GCF_003997795.1 Mesorhizobium sp. M7A.F.Ca.US.005.03.2.1
GGCTCATATACTCCTTGAGCTGCACCAGATAGCACGTGTCGCAGACAAGCACGTTGAGCGGGTAGTAAGGTTCCATCTGGTCGAGCTGGTCGGGCTGCAGGAACCTCTCGCACGGCGGCGACATGCCAAGATCGACCAGGGTGTGGCGCAGGCGCGACCCGCAGAGCCTGCAGCCGACATTCCGGCTTGCCGCACTATGATCGCGGACGATTTCGACTGCCTGAATGTTCATTCCCCCTGCTCCTGTCTGCTGGTTAGAAAACGGAGACGCGGTGCGCTACGCAGAACCGATGCCTGCCGCGCCTCCGCAGGCAGATGGCCACAGGTTAGGATACAGCCCCCCCTGGTTCGATTTGCCAATCCGTCGGGTGCCTTAATCCTAATAGCGAGCGGGCGGCGGCAATGCCGGCGCGAGGCCCGCCGAACGGGTAAAGCCGTCATCCGGATATACCGCTATCGAAGAGGCCACCTAAGGCTTAGGTAGCCCTTCCAGCGTCGGCTGGCGACGCTGACAATTGCCGCGCCGGTCTTGCTCGGCACGGGGGATCCAAGTGCATGCTGTTTACCGAAACGGAGCTTCAAGGTGTCTGGCTGATCGAGCCTACACTGATGGTTGACGACCGTGGTTTTTTCACCCGTCTTTTCTGCGAAAAGGAGATGGCGGATTGCGGTCTGGCGACCCGATTTGTCCAGCACAGCCGGTCCTGTTCGGTCCAAAAGGGAACTCTCAGGGGGCTACACTACCAAGAGGAGCCTTACGCCGAGGTCAAGCTGGTCTCCTGTGTCCGCGGCGCTATTTTTGATGTCGTCGTGGACCTGCGCCCGAATTCACCGACACGCTACAAGTGGCTTGGCTTCGAGCTGACATCCGAGAACATGAAGCAGGTCTATATCCCCGCCGGATTCGCGCACGGCCTGCAGACCCTTACGGACGGCACCGAGGTCTCTTATCTCATATCGCAGTTCTATGCGCCCCACGCGTCGACGGGCGTCCTCTACAATGACCCGGCCTTTTCGATCCGCTGGCCATTGATGCCGACAGCAATGTCGGAAAGGGACAAGTCCTGGCCCCTTGTCAGACGGCGAACCGGCGCCTCGGCCTCATGAGGCTGCTGCCAAAAGACCATGTCCCGATAACAGTCTGGCGGCGGCGGCGAGTTCCTTGAACGGCAGGTTCGAACGCTCCGCCATGCTCAGAAGCGAATGCTGCCCGTCGGCAAGGTTTAGCACCCAAAGCAGCGACATCGACGTTGCGCCCGACGACTTCTGCCCTCCCAGGGCTGCATAGAGGCCGCGCTTGCCGAGTTGCGGTTCGCCTTTAGGCAAGAGGTTCAACGGCGTCCAGTCCTCTTCGATGATGTCGATTACGTCCGTCAGGATGCGGAAGGAATCCTCGAGATGCTCCGGCCTGATGAAGTCAAGATTGTCGGCCGACGTGTGGTATTCGGGGAATGTGCCGTGGACGCTCCGCTGGAACATGCCGACCGGAAGATCGAAGCCCGGCGAGCAATATTGCCTCTCGTCATAACCGTAAGGGGAGAAATCCAGCATCTTTGCCCCAGCTAGACGCCCGAGCACGTGTGCCATGGCGCGATCGACGAGCGCGTCACCGCGGCGGCTGCGCTTGTATGCCGGGCTTCCTGCGTCACCAACGCATGACAGCACCAGACCATGGTCGATGAGACATGTCCGGTCCTCGTTGCGCGACAGCCACGCGAGCGCGCCGATGGTGCCCGGGGCGAACAGGAAGCGATAGCTGTATCGTGTTTCCCTTGCCTTCAGGCTTCTTGCGAGCGCTGCCAGCAGGGCCAGGCCCGAACAGTTGTCGTTGGCGAGTGAGGGATGGCAAATGTGCGCCGAAAGCAGGAATTCCCGTTCTGTTTGCCCGCGGTGCAAGTATTCTCCGTAGGCGAGGCTGCCGTCTTTGAATTCGGCATCGATCTCCACCCGATAGAGACCGTCGGGCATGTTGGCCACACGGTCATGGGCTGCGCAGAAGCCCCATGTCGGGGTGTAATAGGAAGTGCGGTAGGGAATCACCTTCGGTTGTTCCGGCAGCGTATGGATATGCGGCCTCAATTCTTCGAGCGGCAGTATCCCCTTGAAGGGTACGCTGTAGTTGACGATGTGCAGGTTGGAGTCAGCGAAATCCACGACCGTTTGTCCGTCCGGGCCTGTGATGCTTGCCGAGCGGATGTTCCATTCCTTGGGAATGGTCCAATCGAAAACCTGTGTCCCGGTCGGCACTTCATGCCGTTCCAAATCGATGTGCCCCGACAAGACGTCCAGCGTTTGTCGCACACCATCTCCGGTGATGCTCCTGCAGATCGGAAACAGACGTTCGGCCAAGGCATAGATTTCCTGGCCGAGGCTGACGGACGCTGGCGGCGAGCCGAGTCCGCCGGGATTCACCTGTTCCACACCGCTTATCCCGCCGCTACCTCCAGTCTTTTCGAGGCTTCGGCGACCCGCATCCGACCGTCCAGAAGTCCGTTGGCCAAAAGATACCGGATGTGGCCGATACGCTGGAAGCGCGGCCCCTCGAATTCGTCGAGAGTGACATTCGACTTTCGGTAGGCATGATAGAGCTGCTCGGCCCCTTTGCGCGCATCCCATTGCGGCTTGAAGGCAGGAAGGGCAAGCGCGATCTTGTCGAAGTTAACGCGATAGGAGCGCTTGTCGGGTCCGGCATCGGACGCGAACTCAAGCCGGCAGCCCGGCACGACCTCGGCGACAATCTCGGCGATGTCGCGGATCCTGTAGTTGTGGCCCGTCTGCCCCACATTGAAGGCCTCGTTGTGAATGGTCTCGCGGGGCGCTTCCAGCCCGGCAATGAACGCCCTGGAAATGTCCTCGATATGGACGATCGGCCGCCACGGCGTTCCATCGGATTTCAGCAGGATGACGCCCTTGGTGACCGCCCAGGCCACGAGATTGTTCAGCACGATGTCGAAGCGGAGCCGGGGAGAGAGGCCATAGGCCGTGGCGGGACGGAAATAGGTGGGAGAGAAGCTGCTGTCGGCCAGTTCAGAAATGTCCCGTTCGGAAAGCACCTTGGACCAGCCGTAGGGCGTGACCGGCTTCAGTTCGCCCGTTTCGTCCACCATCCCGTCGCCGGCCTGTCCGTAATTGCTGCATGATGAGGCGAACAGGAAGCGCGACACGCCGGCGTCCTTGGCCGCCTTCGCGAAGCGGACGCTGCCCTTGTAGTTGATTTCGTAAGTGATGTCCGGATCAAGGTCGGACAGCGGATCATTGGAAAGAGCCGCCAGGTGGATGACGGCATCGACCCCTTCGAGGT
>NZ_RZRP01000714.1:0-3297 GCF_003997795.1 Mesorhizobium sp. M7A.F.Ca.US.005.03.2.1
CAGCCACCGGCCGAGCATCTCGGTCGGTTCGCCGACGACCGCCATGGAAGCCGACGCCGCCCGGCCCGTTGCCTATGAACAGGTGGTCGATGGCGGAACCGGTGTGCTCTATCGCACCAAGAGCGGCTACGCCGTGGTCAAGACCGATCTCGGCCGCGCCGCCTTGGCAACCGCCGACGCCGCGAAGCGCTCTGTGAACTGGCTGGCTGGCCTGATGCCGAAGGGGCTGTAGGCCCGCTGGCGTCTCGGTTCGACGACCGCGTGATCAGGCAGGCACATAGGTCAACCTGATCACGTCGTCGCCAATCAAATCGCTGGCCACAAAGCGAAGCGGCGGCCGGGGGCCGGCGAAGAATGGCTTGCCATGACCAAGCACGAACGGATGGAGGTAGAGTTGGTACGCATCGACAAGACCAAGGTCGGTCAGGCTTCGCGCCAGGCCTGGTCCAGAAACTGAAATCTCCCCGACGAGCTCAGCCTTAAGCCCGCGTATCACCGCCTCGACGTCATCCGCGACAAGTGTTGCGTTAGGGCCGGCCGACTTCAGAGAGCGCGACACAACCCACTTCGGTTGGCTCCGCCACGCCGTCGCAAATTCATGCGCCTCCGCGCTCCACTCAGCATGGTCTTCGTCCCAATAGCGCATGACCTCGTACATGCCGCGACCGTACACACTGCCGCTCAGATTGCGCACTTGCTCTATCCAGTGACGAAAGATCGTCGGGCCCGACGGCATTTTCTGGTGGTCGACATAGCCGTCGAGTGACTGGTTCATTCTGAAAATGAGCTTCGCCATGCTGCAGGATCTCCAACCCAGGGTCTTCAGAATAACTTGAGCCGCCGTTACGCAAAACCCCAGCCGAAATCCAAACTGAGACACGATCCTAGTCCGGCCTGAACCTGACTTTCAGGCTCTGCCAGAACTTGTCGACAAGCGGCTTTTCGGTCGCTGCATCCTCGCCGGCAATGCGGGTGATGAACAGCAGCCCCCGATCGGCCAGGCCGAAGCCGACGATCTCGAAATCGGCGGTGTCGGTGCGTGTCTTCACCTCGGCCCGGATCCCGGTCAATTCCTTGCCGTCGGCGAGTTTGCGCGTGGTCGGCCCCTGCGTCAGCTTGGCGCCGGCCTGCACCGATTCCCTGGTCATCTCCTGCAGCATCAATTGGTTGAGCGACACCGGATTCATGGCGCCATACTCCTGCACGACGACAATCGTGCCCAGCGCCGAGGCCATCAGATACTGCGTGATGTCATCGCCGAGATCGGTCTTGGTCACCGAAATGCCGCTGGGGTGGACGAAGGAAAAATCGCTGCCGGAAAAGGTAGCGAAGTCGTTGCGCGCGAGCGTCACCTTGCTCTGCTTGCCGCCGGGCAGCGTCACATCGGCGCTCTCGCCGGGATCGATATCGACCGTCACGCCGTCGATGGTCAGCTTGAAGGCCTTGAGATCCTCGCCTCCGGCCGGTCCGGCGCACAGCGCGATGAGGGTGAGTGCCGCCGCCGATACCATCCGCATGGCTGTTCTCCTGCTTCTTACGACACCCCGCTCAGCGCCTTGATGGCACGGTAGAAGGTCGAGGAAAACAGTTCCGTTGGGTCATACTGCCGCTTCGCCGCCAGGAAGGCCGGCAGTTCGGGATAGGAGGCCAGCAATTCCCTGGCCGTATAATGCAGCTGGTAAGGCAGGAAGAAGCGCCCGCCATGCTTGATCGTCACGTCGATCAGCGCCCGCGTCAGCGCCCGCATCCTGGCATTGCCGTCGGCATCGGTCGGCTGGTTGACGTAGAGCACCAGCGAATAGGCCGGCTCCGGCGCGTAGGTCAGCGCCACATCCTCCCTGTGGACGATGCGCACCGAAGCATTGAGCACCGGCAGCGTCTGGTTGCGCAGGATCTCGCGCGCTTCCGCGATGAATTCGACATAGGCGGCACGCGGAATAAAATATTCGTGCAGGATGTCGGTCTCTTCCATCTGATCGTTGAACAGATAGGGCACCGAATCGTGCATCGGGTTGTTGCGGGTGACGAGACAGGCCTCGCCCTCGGCCATGGCCGAGGTGCGCGCCACCGTGCAGCTTTCGAATTTCGGCTCCAGTGTCTTTTCGGTGAACCACTTCAATTCCTGGAACAGGCTGCCCCATTTCGCCAGGTTGATGATCACCCGCTTCAACCCGACCGATCCCGGTTCGCCGATCTCGGGCTGATCGGCCGGCGGCCGCTCGGCCACCTTGTCGTAACGGTAGACGATCATGTCCTCGAGGAAATTGCCGGGCGCCGTCGACAGATGGCCGTAGAACAGGCCGATATCCTTGTTCGGCTCCAGCACCTTGGCGAAGAATTCCGGAAAATCGTCCGATTTGATGATTTCGCGCGAGGTGCGGTAGACGGCGTTGTCGACGATATCGAGCGTCGCCTCCAGCACCACGCCGAACAGGCCGTAACCGCCGACGACGTGGCGGAACAGGTCGGTGTTCTCGATGGGCGAGCAGGTCGTCACCGAACCGTCGGCCAGCATCACCCGCATCGAGCGGATCGAGCCCGCCACCGAACCCGCCTGGTGGTCCATGCCATGCGCATTGACCGACAGCGAACCGCCGACCGAGAAGATGTCGGTCGACTGCATCGCCTTCACCGCGAAGTGCGGATGCAGAAGGTTCTGGATGTCGTGCCAGCGCGCGCCCGGCTGCAAGGTCATGGTCTTGGCCGCCGCATCGACGGTGACCCTGTTGAACTTTCTGAGGTCGAGCACCAGCGCGTTGTCGTCGAAGGCATGCCCGCCCATGGAATGGCGGATGGCGGCCAGCGATATTTTCAGCCCATTGGCACGCGCGAAGGCCAGGGCCTTGGCGATGTGCTCGTCCCCGCTGACCTCGACCACGCCGTAGACCGGCGTCATCGACAGGCCGCTGGCATCGTTGATGTCACCACCCTTTGCCGACCAGGGCAGTGACGCATCGAAGGCCGGCGCATTGTCCAGCGGCTTCAGAGGCAGCGCGAAGCCGTCTATATCGGCTATCCGTCCTGCGTTCTTCGGCCCCGAAGGTCCGCGTGCCAGCCGCGCCACCGTGTTGCCGCCCCACAGCACCGCGCCGCCGACGACGGCCGCACCCAGCAGCAATCGCCGCGACAGGCGAAACCCTTTTTGCTCGTCGGCCATGACTATCCCCCGCTGGCCAAGGGATAGCGCGGCTCTTTGGCAAAAACCATAGCGGCGCCGCCGGGACGGCGTTTTGCCTGGCGTCGAGGGTGGAGGGCACGAAATGGCCGGTCCCCTGAGGACCGGCCAGAATGGAACAG